>CBFGPY010000662.1:0-2252 GCA_965650755.1 uncultured Chromatiaceae bacterium
ACAACTGGCCAGCTACAAAACCGAACAACAACAGTATCTGCAGTTACAGCTGCAGACACAGCAACAACAACAGGCGTCGCAGCTGATTTTATTAAAAGATTATCTGACCGATGCCGAACAGAAAAACCGACGCGGAGACATGCTGGAGCTGGTGGAATATTTAAATCAGCAACGGCAGGCTGACTGGCAGTACTGGCAGGACAATGTCCAGCCGAGTCAGGCCCGGCTGAATTACAGCCCGGATAACCGCAACAATCGCCAAAATTAACGCCGCATTTTATGGAGTAGTCTGATGAAACTTATTTCTTACGTAGCAGCTGCAGTGCTGCTGAGCTTATCAACCGGCGGCCAGGCGGCCACGCAGGTCAGCGACAAACTGAAACAAAATCTGGAAATTATGCGCGACATACTGCAGAAATCGATGGAACAGCCTGGCCGTTCTGCCGGCGTAGGCCGCATCGAGCTGAGTTATCTGGCCGGGCAAGGCGTGTTGTTCCAGACCCGTACCTCAGGGGGCTTTAGCCGTTTCTTCGCGGTTGCACCTGTAGCGCCGATTCCGCCGGTTGCGCCAATTTCACCACCGGATCTGGAAGCCATTACCGATCATGCCAATGCCGTGGCACAGGCGGCCTTAGCCGGTCACCCGGTAGATGAAGATCAGTTGCAGGAATTTCAGGAGCAAGCTGAACTCGCCGCCGAACAAATGATGGAACAGCATGAACGGATGCGCGATCAGAGCCGCGAGCTACGCGAACAAAAACGTGATTTAGAGCGCGATTTACGCGATGTGCAGCGTGACAAACGCGATATCGAATTTCGGGCCAAAGTTGACAAACTGGATGCCGAACAACAAAAACAATTGCAGCAACTGACCAACAAAGAAGCCGCGCTCGCTAAGCAGGTCAAAGAAATGCAGCAAAAATACGATGCGGCTGAGCAGGAGATGCTGAAAAAGCGGCAGGAACAAGCCAAAGTTGCCCAACAAAAACAAACTGAACTGATAGCTCAGGTCGGCAGCAAATTCGCTGCGACGCTATGTGATTACGGCGCCAGCCTGCGTGAGCTGAAAGACAATGAATTTGTCTCGCTGCAACTGTCGACGGATGGTGGCCGCGACAGCAGAGATATTTATTGGGTCTTCAAAAAATCTGATATTAATCAGTGCATCAGCGGCAAATTTGGCGCTGAGGGCTTACTGAAAAAAGCCGATTATTATCAGTATTAACCCGCAAGATACCTTTCTGGCGCAGACCCGCAACAGCGGGTTTGCCCATCCTTCTCCAGTCTGTACCTGACATTATTCCAGCCGAAGCCTTGACAGCTTAGACGCCGCTGCGTAAAAAGCCTTGCCCGTCTGCCACTGTCACAGAGGAATGATGATGTCTGTCAGCAACTTGCCTGAACCTAGCTGGTTAACCACAGCAATTGAACAGTTTTATGCGAGCGGACTGGTCGTATTGCCGCAAATGCTGGATGCAGCGCTTTGCCAGCAGTTATACACCGAAGCCCGGCAAGCCAGCCTGACGCCGGCAGGCGTTGGTCGCGGCCAGGCGTTACAACTGAACCCGGAGATCCGCCGCGACCACACCTTGTGGCTTGATGGCAGCACTGCTGCGCAGCAGCAGTACCTGGGCCTAATGGCGCAAATCCAACAAGCCGCCAACCGTCGTTGTTTCCTGGGTTTAACCCACCACGAAGCGCATTTTGCCCGGTATCAGCAAGGCGATTTTTATCAAAAACACCTCGATGCTTTTGTCGGTCGTTCCAGCCGGGTGTTAACCACAGTCTGCTACCTCAATGACGTCGTCAGCGGCGGTGAGCTGCAGATTTATAATGAAGATGATCAACCGCTGCTGCAGGTTCAGCCACAAGCCGGAACTCTGGTACTGTTCGAAAGTGCTCGATTTCCGCATGAAGTATTACCTGCACATTCAACCCGCTACAGTATTGCCGGCTGGTTCCGGATTGATTAGAAATTACTGAAATTCAACAGTGTTTTGCATGTGCTGAGCTATGCTCAGCACAGCCCCTTATTTTTGCCCCCGTTTGCCTGAAGGACTTTGCCACATGCGTCAGAATTTACCCGTTACCAGCCACGAACGTACTTTTCCACCTGGCCAGAAACTGATTTCCACCACGGATTTAAAAGGCACTATCACCTACGCCAATGATGCTTTTGTTGCTATCAGTGGTTTTTCCCGCGAAGAGCTGGTTGGCCAGCATCACAATATAGTCCGGCATCCGGACATGCC
>CBFGPY010000663.1:0-2251 GCA_965650755.1 uncultured Chromatiaceae bacterium
CCTGAACAGACCCTAAGTTGTTGCCTGCAGCGCCAGCCATTGCTGAAAAGTCTGCTGTAATCCCTGCTGCCAGTCTGGCAGCGGCTCACCGAGCAGCTGTTCCACTGCGGCGACATTCAGCCGCGAATTCAGTGGCCGGCGTGCCGGCGCAGGCCAGGCTGATGATGGTATTGCGCTGATGTGCTGACAACAAAGCCCGCTGACACCCGTTTGTCTGGCTAAATCCAGGATAGCTCCGGCAAACTGATACCAGCTGCAACGACCACGACTTGCCAGATTGTGCACGCCATAAACTGGCTGCGGCAGTAATTGCAGGCTGATGCGGGCGATTAACGTGGCCGGCGTCGGCGCACCAATCTGGTCAGACACAACCTGCAATTGCGATTGCTGCCGCATCAACCGCAGCATAGTACAGAGAAAATTATGGCCTTGGGCTGCATAAATCCAGCTGGTACGCAGAATGAGGGCGCCCGCCTGTGCCTCAAGCACCGCCTGATCACCAGCCGCCTTGCTGCGGGCGTAGACACTTTGTGGTGCCAGCGGCTGCTGTTCGTCGAGCCACTGCCCGCTGTCGTCACCATACACATAGTCACTGGAATAATGCAGCAGACGGATGTTGTGCTGTGCCGCATACTGCGCCAATAATGCCGGCAGTTCAGCATTCAGCGCAAAAGCCAGCGCCGCTTCCGATTCTGCCCTGTCTACTGCGGTATAAGCGGCTGCATTGATAATGCCAGCCGGTTGCAACACTGCCAGATAGGTTGCCACAGCACTGAGATCACTCAGATCCAGTTCAGCCCTTGACGGTGCCACAACCTCGTAGCCGCCGGCCTTTAACAGCGGCATCAAAGCACTGCCAATCTGACCACTGCTGCCGAGCAATAACCAGGGACCCATGGGGGCCGGCATCAAATCAGACATAATTCTCCAAATGCAGTGCGCTGTTATCGACGCAATACGCTATTGTCAGGTCTGGCCGGGCAAACTGACAAGAGTTGCCTGCTGTCGCTGCAGCAAAAAGCGCACAGCTTATTAAAAGTTTCGCTCGTCGCGCCGTTGCAGGTCCTCGCCTGCAGCCGAATTCTGCTATCATAGCCGGCCATGCCTGATGTTCAGCGCTCGAGTAAGGCGAATTATGATCAACCATTTCCGTGTGTTAGGCGTCAAAGCCAGCGCCAGCGAAGATGAAATTAAAAAAGCCTATAAACGGCTGTCGAATAAATACCATCCGGACAAGCTGCTTGGCCTGTCTGAAGATGAAAAAGCAGCGGCCGCTCAGACGCTGCACCAGGTTAAACAGTCTTATGAAGTACTGTCTGACCCTAAAGCCAAAGCGGCTTTTATCAAAGATTTTAACAATGTCATTGTCACAGACCCCGCCGCAGCGATGAAAGAGCTGTGGGATCAGTTCTATTGAGGACGTTATGACGAAAAAACTGAATATCCAGAAAATCAATCAGCTTAAAACTGATGCTTACGAGAACATCGATTCTTATAACGACCCGGACACCCCCAAAGCGCTGGAACAGTTCTGCGGCAAAATCAAAGCAATTTTGCAGGCCGATCCGGAAATGCTTGAATCGGTGCCGGAATATCTGCCGGTCGCGCTGTATGGCCGGGTGAAATTCAGCAAAGAAGCCAAGTTGAAATGGGCCAAGTGGATCCAGACCGCGTCTATGCCAGCCTGGGACGAATTTAAAGTCACAGTAGCGTTTAATAATGCCGACCTGCCGCTGGTCAAAACCGTGCGTGATTATTCAGAAACGCTGCTGATTGAATCCTGTGCTGTGTTGTACCTGCTGGAACAACAAGGCAAAGCGCCGGCGCGCAGCCGAAGCGCCAGCAGTGAAGATCATGACGACGAACCATCTTACGACGAAGATGACGACGAGATGCGTGACGAAGCCGATGACGACTACAACGGCCGTGACGATGATCATGATGAAGACGAAGAAGGCTATGATGATGCCTTTGACGATATCCGCTTTAAAGGAGAAGGCCGCTGATGAATCAACTGATTGAAATTACTGTGGCCGAGATCAAAGAACTGGCCATTGTCGAACCGAAACAGGCCAGCAAAAAATTTGAGCTTATTGCCAATGAAATGTCTGATGAGCAGCTGGTCGAAGTCATTGAACAGATTGATATTGTTACGCTGACGCAAATCAACAGCCAACATGACATTTCCTTCCCGTCGATTATTTCTGAGCTGATGACACCGGAGAAAATCCGCGACATCGTCTGCCAGCAG
>CBFGPY010000664.1:0-2250 GCA_965650755.1 uncultured Chromatiaceae bacterium
GCTAGCCAGAGTCTGACGCACACAATTGAGCGAGCAGCCATCCAGCGCCAGCACAGGCCGCCCCGATTGCGCGACTTTGACCAGGGATTTGATTTTGCCGCCAACCCCCGCGATGCAAGACATCTCGGCAATCCCTTCTCTGTCCAGCACAACCGCTAAATCATTCGTTAATTGTGCTACGTTTGAGCAGCCTGAGCAGGCATACACCAGTGGTTTTTGATTGGCAAAATGAGGCATCCAGAAAACTCCTGTTGAAGTATTGGACTCAGTCTGCGGCTTGGTTGCGTGTTAGAACTTGATATAAATCAAGCTGGGTTCGCGCCTACTCATTCAGGGGTAGTTGTGTTACTCGGAGAGGTTAAAACAATGATCTATTCAATGAAAACCGTTTTCTGACTAATAATCTCAAAGGGCTTAAGAGCCACCGAGTTTTTAAAATGCGATTGTTGCTGACTGCACTGAACTCACTTTATTTTTCTTGCAAATACTTTTAAATCGTTGGCTGACGGCTGAAAGATATTTGTCCTGATGCCAGCATAAGTGCAGTTGGCGCGGCATGGGTTGGCTGAACGGTAACACGAATAAGGCGCCGCTGCGCAGCCGGTCCTGGACCGCGAGTTCAGACACCAGCGTCAGGCCAAGGCCTTGTTGCACGGTATTCAGCACCGCTTCTAACGTATTGAGTTCCAGCACTGTGCCAAGCGCTGATAACTGTGGCCGCAGGTATTTATCAAACTGCTCGCGGCTGCCCGACTGTGCTTCCCGCAGCACCCAATATTGACCAGCCAAATCGGCGGCGCTCAGCGCAGCGCCGGTTTCTGCTACGCGCTGCACCAGCGGATGCGCCGGGCTGGTGACCAGCAGCATCTGGTCTTGTTGCCAGGCTTCGCTGTGCAGCTGTGGATGGGTTACTTCACCTTCAATCAGCGCCAAATCGAGCTCAAATGCCAGCAACCGTTCGGCCAGTTGCTGACTGTTGGCGATAAACACACTAAGCCGCCACTCCGGCCCGAGCTGTGCCAACAAAGACGGCAACAGATAGTTGCCGATGGTCTGACTGGCACCAACCCGCAGCACAGCTTTGCCGCTGCCGCCTGTCTCGCCGCTCTGCTGAAACAACTCACCGATATCATCCAGCCGTGTTAGCATTTCATCCGCCAGTGGCAACAATAAAGCGCCTTCACTGTTCAGCAGCAGATGCGGATGGGCGCGGTCAAATAACGGCGTACCGAGCTGCAGTTCCAGTTCTTTCAGCGCTTGGGAGATGGCGCCACGCGTCAGGCACAGCTGGTCGGCGGCAGCGCCTAAATTACCAAGCCGCGCCACGGCGACAAAAGCCTTAAGCTGACGAAAACTCATATTCACATCGTTTTCCTTTTTCACCCATTCGTCAGACTGTTCTTATAGCAGCAGCGGCACCGAATCAGCCTTCGTTACTCATCACCATTATCCGGGATGCCCATCTGCACGCGGGCTAGTCAGAATTTTCCAATAACAGAGCAGAAACAGCATAAACCCGACAACCCAACAAACGGCTGATATTAACACCCCGGTCAGGTACCACTGGCTGGATTGCAAAGGCAGCAATACACGACAAACCATGGCGGCGATTAAGGCAGCGAACGCCAGCGGCATCCAGCGCGATGTTTTCAGTTGCCGGCCGGTATGACCCAGTGACACTCTGGACATCATTGACAGGATCATCGCCCCCATAGCGCCAACCGTCAGCATATGGATCGCAAGACTCTGTGTCACCGCAAGACCTGAGTAGCGTGCGGCAAAAAGCGCCAATCCGGCCGGAATACACCAATAAGCCATATGTAAAGACCAGAGTAGTGGCTCTTGCCAAGTGATCCAGATTTTCCAGCGGGCAGCCCGCACTGCGAGCAGCGTTGCGGCGACTGTACACAATAAAAAAGGTACTTGGGTGGGCAGCCAGGTTTGCAAATGGAAAAAGTGAAAGCCAAATACCGACCAGCAGCTGCCAAGTGCCGCCCGGTCTAACCAAACCAGTGAGGTAACCCGCGTGGTGCGAGTGCCATTGGCGGTAAACATCGGCAGCACGCGGCCGCCAACAATCGCCATCACCAACGTGATGAGCAGCACCGCACTGGTAGACCCATGATTCTGTAACTGTTCATAACCAGGTGTTAGGCCAAACCACATCAGAGCATTGCAGATGGTTAATACCAGCAATAACGGAATAAAAAACAAGTTGCGATATTGAGGCGAGATTCCGCAGCTCGAGAA
>CBFGPY010000665.1:0-2244 GCA_965650755.1 uncultured Chromatiaceae bacterium
TGTCCTGCCACATCGTGGTGTTGGCTTCTGCCTGCAGCCGCGCCACAGCCTGCTGTGCTGAAACCACACCAATGGCAAAATATGCCGACAAGGTCGAAGTGCCGGCAATGGCCGGGAAATCACGCGCCTGCTGATAATCCTGCACCCGCTCGCGGCAAAAACTACGAAGTAAATCCAGCACTTGCTGTTCAGCGACCGGCCAAAGTGCTGAACTGTTGTCGCCTGAGTGCATCGCACTAAAGCCAGTGATATCCAGCGTTATACTGCTTTGCACCTGAGGTTTACCCAGCACCTTCACGCCTTTTTGCTGCAGCAAAGTCAGCCAGGTTTTCTTAAAAGGAGTAAAAACTTTATAAACATCACCGGTTTTGCTGCGCACCGACCCCGGCGGCATCACACATTGGCTGTCATACCAGAAACAAGGCACACCAATAGCATTCATCGTGGCAGTTACTGACTGGTCACGCTGTTGCTCCCGCAGCTCATATTCAGTTTGGCCATATAGCCCGGCCGCACCTAGCTGCGCCAGTTTAAACAAGATGCCGGCACAATCGCTGTAGCGCTGCGCTTCTATAGCGATAAGCGGGATGCCAATGAATGCCAGCTCCTGCTGTAGTGCCACCACACGGCGGCGGATCAAGTCCTGTTTGATCGGTGCCATATCGTGTTGTTGCCAGGTTTGTGGCGTAGCGATAAAAACCGCGACGACTGGCAACCCGGTTTGCGCGGCAGCCGAAAGTGCAGCATTGTCATAATGGCGCAAGTCATTTCTCAGCCATACCAGCTGAAAACGGCTCATATCCGCACTCCAAGCTCAGTCGGGAACGGCTGCAGATAACGCTGACAAGCGACATAATCATCCGGATGCAGCCGCAAATGGTGTTTTAACAAGGTTAATGGCGCGAGCAGTGGAATGTGCCCCAGACGGTATTGATGAATCAGTTGCAATAGCTCTGCTTTGGCTGCACTGGATAACACTTTTTTAAAGAAACCCTGCAGGTGCATCAGCACATTGGCGTGGTTTTTCCGTGTCGTTGGCTGCGCCAATGCCTGTTGCATCGCGACCAGATACCGGTTTGCCAACTCCGCTGGCGCAAATAGTTTTCCTTGTGCCACTAAACGGCCTAATTCACGATACGCCACTGGATGATGCGCCAGTAACACAAACTTATATTGGCTGTGATACTTCACCAGCTTGCCGATGCTAAAACCGTCCGCCATCAGCTGCTGCCAGTGTGCTAAAGCATAAATCCGCGTGACAAAACTTTCGCGGATGCCGGCATCGAGCAACCGACCATCTTCTTCGACCGGTAACCAGGGGTAACGCTGCATCAGTTCGCGGGTAAAAAGCCCAACCGCAACTTTGCCAAGCTGTGCCCCCTTTTCATCCACTAAGCGCACGCGTTCCATACCACAGCTCGGTGATTTGGCGCAGACAATATAACCGCAAAAATCCGCCATTTGCGGCAGCCGTTCGGCGCAAAGCGCCTGCATGGCGTCGGTATGGTCAATGCTGGCGTCTTTGTTATTGACCAGCCGGATTTGCTCAGCGGCGTTTTTCATCAGCCTGATCGCTGGTCGTGGTACACCCATGCCAAGCGCCTGCTCCGGGCAAAACGGTACAAAATCAGCGAAAGGTAATAAAGTTGCAGTACAAAATTCAGATTGTTTATGGCCACCGTCAAAGCGGACTTTCTGGCCAAGGACACAGGCACTGATGCCAATTTTGAGTTTCATAGTCACATGAAGTAATTCAGAAGATGGGGTCATTACAATCCTGCCGGTATATTGGATCAGTTGATTGTGAAATATTTATCCAGATCAGCAAGTTGCACGCCAGTTTCCCGGCAAAAAAAAAGCGCACTGGCCGAGCCATTGCGCTTTTTCTACTGCAGTTTCTGCCGTTATTTTTTGGCAGTGCCGACTTCAACCCGGCTTTTTAATTTCTGCCCCGGACGGAAGGTCACGACACAGCGGGCAGAAATTGGAATGTCTTCACCCGTTTTCGGGTTGCGACCCGGCCGCTGATTTTTCACCCGCAGGTCAAAGTTACCAAAGCCTGACAGTTTGACCTGATCGCCGGTTTCAAGGGCGAGACGGATCTCTTCAAAAAATGCCTCTACTATCATTTTGGCGTCGCGTTTGCTGATGCCAAACTTAGTAAATAAACGTTCTGCTAAATCGGCTTTGGTAAGCGCCATTCTCAATCCCTCAACGTTGCGTTGAACTCATCTCCAAGGGCCT
>CBFGPY010000666.1:0-2242 GCA_965650755.1 uncultured Chromatiaceae bacterium
ATCAAAAGCCGGGGGAACTTTGATAACAATTTACGTAACGGTGATAGCACCCAGCAGGTTGCCAATGCTATTTACCAACAATTAAAGGTTACATCCCCTGACTTACTGTTTTATACCCTGTAACGCCGGTTCAACAATCCTGTTATCAAAAAGGGAATGCCAGCCCCAGGCACGCCTCCGCTTAATCAACCAAAGGAGCCTGACTTATGTATACACCTACCGGCATGCAAATGACCAATCAGCACACTATCACTGATTTTGTCCGTCAATTTGGCTTTGCCACCTTAATTACCACCGATTTACAAGCCAGCCATCTGCCTTTAACTCTGGTCAGTCAAGAAGGCGCTCATGGTGTTTTATATGGTCACCTGGCGAAAGCCAATGCCCAAACCAAGAAACTCGATCGCCAGCCCGTACTGGTAAGTTTTCTTGGTCCCCATGCCTACATCTCACCAAACTGGTATCAACAAAAGCCAGCGGTACCAACCTGGAACTATGTGGCTGTCCATGCATACGGTGTAGTAGAACTGCTGGATGATGACGCCACAGCACAGGCGATGACAGACTTACTGACTCAATATGAACCGACACTATTGCAGGATCAATCTGTGCTCCCCGCCTCATTCCGTAAAAAGCTACAAACTGCTGTAGTTGGGTTCAGGATTGTCGTGACCGAGTGGCAGGGAAAAGAAAAACTGGGGCAACACCGCCCGAGTGGTGACCAGCTCGGCGTTTATACCGCTCTGCAAAATAGTCTCAACGCTGACGCCAGAGCTCTCGCCTCGTACATGGCAGACAGAAATCTGGGCATCGGTTAAATCGACGCCAAACTACAATCCAGCAGCGCTTTTTACCATTCAGCGCCATTTTTGCCCGTCTGTCAGCTCAGTCTGCAGCTTGTTCGCAAAGCCCTTATTGTCTCTCCATCAGGCCGCTATATGCACCATGACCACCCGGCCTCAACTCAGGAGAGACAACATGAAGACCACTTTATTTTTCCGCCCACTGTTCCTGACTTCAGCACTGATCCTGGCCACGCCAGCATTGGCGAATAACTGGATGTCTGTTTATCAGCAGGGCGTCCGGGGCGATGCAACCGCCAATGAGCAGGCTATTGCCACTTTAACCACCGCCAGCGCTGCCGCTCCGGACAATCTGGAATTGCAGGCCATGCTGGGTGCTGTTGAAACGGCGGCAGCCAAACACGCCATGCTGCCGTGGAACAAAATGAAAGCGGCCGAACAAGGCCTGAGTAAACTGGATAAAGCCCTGCGCCAGTTAGACCCACAAGACCGCGCCCAGGCTGCTGTCACTATGCAGGTTCACACCATTGCCGGTTGTACTTTTATTAATCTGCCGGACCTGTTTAACCGCTTTAACGAAGGCTATGCCCTGCTGAAGAACCAAATCCAAAGCCCGGCGTTCGGTTTTGCCCCTGCCCCGGCAAAGCAGGCGCTGTACAGCTGTGGTGCCAAAGCCGCCAGCAAAGCCGGTGACGAAGCATTGGCAAAAACCTGGCAACAGCAGATCGCACAGTAAGTGCATGATCACAAGGAGCAGGCCATGTTGAAATTTGAACACTTAAGCAAAACCTACGGCAGCGGTTTGTCACAAAACACGGCGTTAAAAGATGTCAGTGCCGACATCAGCCGTGGCGAAATGGTGGCGTTATGCGGGCCGTCCGGCAGCGGCAAATCCACTTTGCTGAATCTGCTTGGCCTGCTCGACACCCCGACACAAGGCCAAATTTGGTTAAATCAGCAGCCGGTGCCTACTGCTACGGCAGCGTTAAGCCAGCTGCGCTGCCAGGCCATAGGCTTTATCTTTCAGCGCTATAACCTGCTGCCGGTGCTGACGGCGCTGGAAAATGTCGAATATCCGTTGCACCTGCTTGGCGTTGCCAAAGCCGAACGGCGGGCGCGCGCCATGGCGCTGCTGGAGGCAGTCGGCGTAGGCAAGTTCGCTACTCAGCGCCCGGACCAGCTTTCCGGTGGCCAACAACAACGGGTTGCTATTGCCCGGGCCTTAGTCAAAGCGCCCCCGCTGGTGATTGCCGATGAGCCGACAGCCAACCTCGATGGCGTCAGCGCTTCACAAGTAATTGATTTGATGCAGCAACTTGGTCGTGATGCCAACACCACTTTTTTAATTGCCAGCCACGACCCAAGGCTCTACGAGCGCTGCTCACGGTTGTTAACCCTCAAAGACGGCGTGCTGGTGGACAATCAACCACAACAGCTGA
>CBFGPY010000667.1:0-2236 GCA_965650755.1 uncultured Chromatiaceae bacterium
ATTCCGCTGACGGCTGGGCGTATCACCGGTATCGTCTCGCGCGGCGGCGCAATTCTGGCGCAGTGGTGCCAGCTTAATAACAGCGAAAACTTCCTTTATCAGCATTTTGCTGAGATTTGTCAGATTTGTGCCAAATACGACATATCGTTAAGCCTTGGTGATGGCTTGCGTCCAGGCTGCGTGGCCGATGCCAATGACGAAGCGCAGTTTGCTGAACTGCGTACCCTGGGGGAACTGACCAAAATCGCCTGGGCTTATGACGTGCAGGTGATGATTGAAGGCCCGGGCCATGTGCCGCTGCAATTAGTGCAGGCCAATATGACCGAGCAGCTGAAACATTGCCACGGCGCGCCGTTTTATACCTTAGGGCCGCTTATCACCGACATTTCGCCGGGCTATGACCATATTGCCTCGGGCATAGGGGCTGCGCTCATCGGCTGGTTCGGCTGTGCCATGCTCTGTTATGTCACACCGAAAGAACACTTAGGCCTGCCGGATAAAGAAGATGTTAAACAAGGCTTAATCGCTTACAAAATTGCCGCCCACGCCGCCGATTTAGCCAAAGGCCACCCCGGCGCGCAGCTGCGCGACAACGCCTTATCCAAAGCCCGTTATGAATTCCGCTGGCTCGACCAATTTCATCTGTCACTTGACCCCGACACCGCCAAAGCTTATTACCAGGCGGCATTGCCGGAAGGTGCCGATACGGAGTTTTGCGCTATGTGCGGGCCAAAATTCTGTTCGATGAAACTGAATCAAACCGTCAAAGCCAGTGTGAAAACTGCGGAGGTCGCTGATGTCTGACCCCGGGCTGATTTGGCTGATAGGAGGCTCGGACTGCAGTGCGTTCGCCGGCATTCAGGCGGATTTGGCCACGGCACAAGACTTAGCAGTCCCGGCCGCGACAATACTGACCGCGGTGACGGCCCAACATCAGCGCGCCGTGCTGGCAGTCAATCCGGTGACGCCTGCAGTACTGCAGTCCCAGCTTGATGCGCTGACAGCTGCCGGCCAGATACTGCCGGTTGCGATAAAAATCGGTCTTGTGCCTGATCTTGCCACGCTGGAGTTACTGACCGACTGGCTCAGCCAGTTTAAACAACAACATCAACAAATTTGGCTCATCCTGGATCCGGTCCAAGTGGCCAGCAGCGGCGATGCGCTGCAGCGCCTGAGCCCGGCGGCCTGGGCACCGCTGTTAGCGCTGGTTGATGTGTTGACGCCAAATGCGCCGGAACTGCGGGCACTTGCCGGGTTATCAGCGGACGCTGAGGCAGAACTTGCAGTACAACTGCTGTTCGCGCGCGGCGTCAAAGCCATCTGGCAAAAAGATGGTCACGGCAGCGGTGCCATGCTGCGCGAAAGTCTGTATCTGCATCCGGCAGCAACGCTGGCCTTTAAACACTGGCCAGCACAGGCGCTGCACAACGCCCTGGCCGCCGGCGCACCGTTACTGGCGCTACAACTAGAAAAACCACGCCAAACCGGCAGTTGGCGCGGCACCGGCTGCAGTTTTGCTACCGCGCTCGCCTGCTCTTTGGCGCAGCCGATGTTACTGCCCGACGCCTTAGTGCTGGCAAGTCTTTACTTACAGCAATGTTTGCAGCACCCGGCGACAAAACCACATCAGCTTGGCAGAGCCGGCTGGCCGCAGGCGATGCAATCACAAGATCATATCGCTTTACGGGGGCCACTGGCGGGCGCGAACAGTGTCAACCGCACCACCACTGGCTTTGCGCCACTACAGCTGGCGCCGGGGATTTATCCGGTGGTCAGCAGTTTCAGTCAGCTAGTGGAAGTTGCCGCAGCCGGGGTGCGCACGGTGCAGCTACGCGTGAAAACCGGAACTTCGCTGCAGTTGCGCCAGCAACTGCAGGCCGCCATCGCTTTTGCGCAGCAGCATCAGTTACAGCTGTTTATCAATGACCACTGGCAACTGGCTCTCGAACTTGGCGCTTATGGCGTGCACCTTGGCCAGGAAGATTTGTTCACGGCCGATTTGACCGCCATCCATCGCGCCGGCCTGCGTCTTGGTATTTCCACCCACGGTTATCTGGAATTGCTGCAGGCGCTGCGACTACGCCCTTCTTACATCGCACTGGGCCATCTGTTTGCTACGCCGACCAAAGATATGCCGTCGATCCCGCAAGGGCAGCGTCTGCTCGCCCGCCAGCAACGGCTGTGTCAGCAACAGCAGCTCCCGGCAGTGGCCATTGGCGGCATAAACGCGACCCAT
>CBFGPY010000668.1:0-2236 GCA_965650755.1 uncultured Chromatiaceae bacterium
GGCTCCGGCGACCGGGGCGTCAAACCGTACTTTGGCGCCTGCTTTGAGGCTGGCAAAAATTCGCGTTGGCCCGGTGATCACCTGTTCGCTGCCGGTCAGGCCCGCACTGATTTGCTGCGCTGTGTCGGTGGCAAGGCCCACTTCAACGGTTTGCGGATAAGCGCGGCCGTCCCGCACCAGCCAGACTTGCCGGCTGTTTTTACCGGCACTATCGTTTTTTTCTGCCGTATTTGCTGCTAGCGGCGCGGCCGACGCGGCTTGCAGTGCAGATACCGGTACTGACCAAACCTGCGACAATGCCGCCGTTTGCAGTTCAGCGCGACAGCTCATGCCCGGATAAAGCGCATTCTCAGCATTTTCCAGCAAGACTTTGACTTTAAAGGCCAAAGCCTGGCTTTGCCCGAGCTGACGTGCGCTACTACTGATGCTTTGCACTTTGCCAATGAGTGCCTGATCAGGTGCCGCCGCAGCAAAGACTTTCACCTGTTGACCAACAAAAACACTGTGCACATCCGCTTCGTCGAGCCGCAGTTCAGCCAACAAGGCGCTGGTGTCGGCGATGGTCATCAGGTCGCTGCCCATCATCTGGGCGCTGCCCGGGATCACGGTTTCACCGGCTTTGACATCCACCGCTACTATCACGCCGCTGATAGGCGAGCGCAGTTCGGTTTTAGCCAGTAAATCCGTGGCTTGTTTTTCAGCAGCCAGGCTCTGCGCCAGCTGTTGCTCTGCGGCCTGTTGCTGCAATAACGCCAGCTGCTTTTCACTTTGCAGATTATCCAGTAACTCTTGCTGGATCAGGCCCTTGCTTGCCAGTTGCTGCTGGCGTTTTAACTGCCGTTCGACATTTTTCAGCCGGGTGGAAGCCATCTGAATATCAGTGCGGGCACGCGCCGTTTGAGCGCGGGCCTGTTCCAGACTGGCGCTGTAACTTTGCGGGTCGAGCTGCAGCAGCAGCTGACCGGCTTCGACTTTGTCGCCTTCCTGCACAAAAACCGCATCAACTCTGGCCATCAGTTCTGAGCGCAGGGCGACCTGGGTGCGGTACACCAGATTACCGGAGGCCAGAATACTGTCAGTCAAATCGCCTTTGGTGACAGTGCTTACTTGCACATCCAGCGCCTGAGTTTGTTTGCGGTATGCAGTGACACCAGCAATAGTCGCCAAAATCACGGCAGCGATCAGCAGGCGGCGCCAGGGCGTGGCAGTGACGGCGGTTGAGGCAGTATTTGATACATCAGTCATGGCAAAATCCTTCAACTGTTTCTGTGACACCGGGTTATGCAAACAGAGCCCATAAGCCGAAGATCAGCAGCACCGGCGCGCCAGTGACAATCGCAGCGCGCTTGGCAGTAAAACCTGCCGCGCTTTGCAGGCCGGCAAACAAAATCCATAATTGCCAGACTAAAAACACATTGATGCTTTCAGCCCAGGTGTACAGCGCATGGCCGACCGGTAAATCCAATACCAGTTGATTTAAGGAGGCGTAGTTCACCAGCATCAGCGGTTGGTCCGGGCTGTCAGAGAGCAGCACCAGCACCGCAAGACCGAGGATATTCAGCAACGCCGGCAGCTGACTCCACACCACTAAGGCAAACCACTGGCCATAATTCAGCGCTTTTTGCAGGGTGCCGGTCAGTAGCAGATAACCAGCGCAAATCGCTACAAAGGCCACACTACCCACTGCCACAGACACGGCACCGATGATCGGTGTTGCACCGGCCATACCGGCCATCGCTGCGCGGATTTGTTCGGTTTCGGCCGGGGTCAATGCACCGGCGTGTAAGATTTGCTGTTCGACCAGCCAGGCCGGGCTCATGCCGGCATAAAACCAATAGATGATGGCTGTCGTCAGCAACACCTGAATGGCCAACAACCACAGGTGACGGCCGGATTGCTGCGGCACAGTCGCCATCGCGGCAGCCGGGTTTAATAAGGTGTTGAGGATTTGGCTGAAAAAGCCGGGGCTTGCTGTATGTGTTGATGCTGCTGTTGCCGTGGTTGGCGCGCTGATTACCGGGTCTGTCATCTCAGTCTTCCTTGTTGTGGTTCACAAAGTGTTGTTACTGAGTGCAGAGTAAAATGAGCGGAAGCAACAGGTGAAAAAGATGTGAAGTTCGGCATTGCAGCGTGACCAAAGGCTGCAATGCCGGATAAATGGTTAGTGGTGGAAGTTAGCGCCGCTGGCCATTACTGCAAGGCTATCCGCTCAATGCTACCGTCGCGTTGCATGGTG
>CBFGPY010000669.1:0-2233 GCA_965650755.1 uncultured Chromatiaceae bacterium
GACCACGACCACGACCACGACCACGACCACGACCACGACCACGACCACGACCACTTCCATCAAGGTTGCAATCAGCAACAGGGTGCACTGGATCCGCACCGGCATTAACCGCACTGCCAGTTTAAGGCCAAAACAAAGCAGGGCACCCAAGTGCCCTGCAATTTTTCAATCTAATACCGCTTACAGCAGACCTTCCTGCTCCAGACTGATCTCATCGAGTGACAAGGCGAAGCTTGGCACAAAGGTATCAAGAAAATACTGCACGGCCGGTGATTGCGCGGCCGCAAGCATTTTTTCCAGCCGGCGTTTCGCTATAGTGAACTCCCGGTTACCGGCAGTAATTTCTTCCAGTGTTTTTAAATAAGCACAAAGATTGTCCGCGGCTTTGACCAGAAGTTTTTCCTCTGCGCTGTAACATTCGCCAAGCAAATATTCGCGATATACGTCCTGTAATTCAGGCGGCAACATCGACAGCAGCTTTTGTTCAGCAATGGCTTCAATCTTTTTGTACTCATCGGCAATTTGCGGATTGAAGTATTTGACCGGCGTCGGTAAATCGCCGGTCAGCACCTCACTGGCGTCGTGGAACAACGCCAGTGTTGCGACCCGTTCCGGATCCAAATGACCTGCGAAATATTGCCGGTCAATCACCGCGAGCATATGCGCCACCAGGGCGACCTGATGGCTGTGTTCTGCCACGTTTTCGGTGTTGATATTTCGCATCAACGGCCAGCGGTTAATCAGCTTCATCCGGAACAGATGGGCAAAAAAGTGACTATGCGCAGTCATATCACACTCCGGTAACGGGTCAGTTTCACAGCTGCTGATAACCCGGCAGGAATTGCGCCAGTTTACCGATCGCCTGTTCCAGCACTTCCTTATGCGGCAACAGCACAATACGGAAGTGGTCCGGTTCCGGCCAGTTAAAGGCGCGGCCATGCACCAGCAGTACTTTATGCTGGCGCAGGAAATCCAGCACCATCAGTTCGTCATCTTTAATCGGAAATTTTTTCCGATCAATTTTCGGGAACAGATACATCGCGCCTTTTGGTCGGACGCAGCTCAGGCCCTCAATCTCATTTACCAGACGGTGCGCGACATCCATCTGGTCATACAGGCGACCGCCAGGGACCACCAGCTCATTGATACTCTGATAGCCGCCCAGCGCGGTTTGCACTGCATGTTGTACCGGCACGTTGGCACAAAGCCGCATCGATGCCAGAATGTTCAGGCCTTCAATATAAGGCCGTGCCCGTTGCTTGGCGCCGGAGATAAACAACCAGCCAACGCGGAAACCGGCGATGCGGTAGTTTTTCGACAAACCACCAAAGGTCAATACGACTAAATCATCGGCCAAGGATGCTGTTGGGGTATGAGTGGCACCGTCATATAAAATCTTGTCATAGATTTCGTCGCTCAGCACAACCAGGTTGTGCTCGCGTGCGATGCTGAGAATATCGAGCAGCAGGGCGTCGTTATATACAGCGCCTGTCGGGTTATTCGGATTGATTAATACGATGGCTTTGGTATTGGAGGTGATTTTGGCGCGGATATCGGCCGTGTCCGGATACCAGTCCGCCAATTCGTCACAGCGATAATGCACCGCTTTGCCGCCAGCCAGGTTCACTGCTGCTGTCCATAAAGGATAATCTGGTGATGGGATCAGCACTTCGTCGCCGTTATTAAGCAAGCCCTGCAGCGCCATCAAAATAAGTTCGGACACGCCATTACCAATATAAACGTCGTCCGCGTCGGCACCACGAATACCACGCGACTGGTAATATTGCGCAACTGCAACGCGGGCAGGATAAATGCCCTGAGAATCACTGTAACCTTGCGCGGTCGGCAGGTTATGGATTACGTGTTTGAGGATCTCATCCGGCGCCTCAAAACCAAAAGGGGCGGGATTACCGATATTGAGCTTTAAAATGCGATGGCCTTCTTCTTCCATCCGTTTCGCTTCGCGTGCCACCGGGCCGCGAATGTCATAACAAACTCCATCTAACTTTTTCGATCGCTCAATTGGTTTCATAACCCTTACTTTACAGCCTCCGCGTGATAAGTCTTAATAATGTCTGTGGAAGTGTTTGCTTACACCTGGTAACAGTGTTGATCTGCATCCGCCTCCATACTGCCAGAAAAAACCAGCATTCGGGAGTCTGGATGGTTAAATTGTCGGAAGTTCCGCCGGGTGCGCTGGTGGTTTGCGAAATTTTCCACTTGTTTGAGCATA
>CBFGPY010000670.1:0-2226 GCA_965650755.1 uncultured Chromatiaceae bacterium
TGGCTCGCCGGTGTGTTATTGTTGTGGCTCATCGAGCACACAACCCCAAAACAATGGCTGGCCTGGTTGTTGTTTCTGTCGCCGCTGGTGCTGTATCCGCTGTACAAATTCACTGAAACCGACAAAGTGCTTATTGCGCTTGGCGAGCAGCTGTGGCCATTTGCGCAGTTGTCGCTCGGTAGCGCGGCTAAATATGGCTCGGATTATCTGGTGTGTGTGCTGTTTTTCAGTCACCTCTATGGTGCCCGTTTTGTCCGGCTGAACTGGCTGATGCAGTTCCAGCGTCCAATCACGCTGCTGGCTTCTTACACTTTCACGCTGTATCTGGTGCATGCGCCAGTGATGAAAACCATTGAACACAATATGGCGATTGATGCCACCAGCATCAGTACTTCCCTGGCGGTTCTGGCGCTGGTGGCGGCAGTCACTTACGGTTTAGGCACTTTGACAGAGCAGCGCAAACATCTGTTTAAACCTGCAGTGAAACGCGGCGTGCTGGCGCTTAAACAGCTGGTACTGATGTTGCGCTTAGGGCCGCTGCTGCGGCCAAACCGCTAACCGCTGCTGCGGCCTAACCGCTAATCTGTTGCCGGCTGCTGCAGCAAATACAAGCTGTAGTGGCCATCCCGGCAATTGACTGGTGAATAAAGCAACTGCCCGGCCGGTGATGTGCCTTTGGCCAGCAGCAGATAACCGTATTTGCTGACGCCGCGCCGCGGTTGGTGCTGATAGTCCAGGCTCAGCAGTTGCAGCCAGGCGCCACCTGCTGGCCTGTGCCATAAAGCCGCTGCTTCAGGGGTTGGCTGCAAGCGGCCCGGTTCATAAGTGGTTTGCAGCCAGACGCTGCCATCAGCACCAGTCAGCGCCGCATACACCGGATTGCCGACTTGCTGCAATAACACAGGCTCGCCGGCAGCGGCGCCGCCCGTGTCAAGCTCCATTCTGTACAGCTGGTTCATCGCCTCAGCCGGCGCGTCTTTGCCGGCATCCATGCCCCACTCGATGCCTGTGGCGTCGCACCACAGTGCAATAGCCCGCCACAGTTGGCTGCCACGGCCGAGGCAATGCAAAGTGGCAAATTCATCGTCGGTGTAATAGATCGCCGATTCGCTGTCAGTGTCGCCACTGCATAACCACAGCCGGTTGCGGTATGGGTCATAGTGGATAGCGTGCACATGTTTGATTTCACTGCGGCTGAATTGCCAGCAGACTTGCTGTTGCTGCGTCGCCGGGTCAAAACTGATAACACGGATATCCCTGCTGTGGCCGTTAAGGTATTCGCCGTAATACAACTTGCCACTGACGCCATGCTCCGCAATACCACCGCGCAGCGGCGCCGCCGCCTTTGGCGTCAGACTGCTGGCCTGAGCCTGGGCCATCACGCCGCTTTGCCCGGCGCGATACAGATAAATCCGGTCATAGATAATCACAATATCGCCGCGGCGGGTCTGATGCACATGGCCAAGGCCGGCAGTCGGCCGCAGCCATTGCAGCAAAGCGCTGCGCGCCAGCGCGTCTTTCAGCCGGCCACTGAGGCTTGGCTGCTGTGGCGGAATACGGCAAACCCTGGTTAGCGTGCCGCTTTGGTAGTGATAGCGATACACCCAGTGGTCACGCACACAAAGGGCAGATTCAGTGTCCGTCCAGTGCACCAGCATCTCTGGTGCAATGCGCCGGCAGCGATAGCCGCCGGCGATATTGTGTTGCTGTTCCGTCAACCTGTTACTCCTTTAGCAAAGCGCGCCTTGTTGGCCACGCTGAGTTATTTCGTCCGCGGTAAAATTGCCCATTTCGGGTTGCTGTTAAAATCGGTTTTGTTACTTAAGCGGGCATTATAAAAATTAAACACTTTGTCGCCGTTTGGCAGGTCCAGTAAATAAGAGGACGTGCCCCAGACAATAGAGTTATAACCAAACTCTTCGTCGACTACAGCGTCAGCCTGATATCTCGAAATGGTGTCGGTACGGAACGCCGGCAGGTAGGCGTCCTGCACTTTCAGCCAGCTGTCGAACCATAAGCCATCAGGCTGGCGAATAGAAGGCTGACGATAAGCGGATAACAACTCCAGTGCAAAATCCGGCTCAGCGGCAGGCCCGGTCAACATCCGGCCAACATAAGCTTTCATTGGCCCGGCCGGATACCCCAGCTCTTCGGCGCGGCCCAGCGCCAATATCACCAAATGTGCCATCCAGGGCGAAGAACCGCCAGCCGCTTTGGTGTAATCAT
>CBFGPY010000671.1:0-2226 GCA_965650755.1 uncultured Chromatiaceae bacterium
AAAATGGCCGCAACAGGCGGCCATTTTTATTGTGGTGTTATCCGGCTTTCTTACCAGATTTTGACGCGGTTTTCCGGCGCAATGTACATCTTGTCGCCTGGTTTGACGTTAAATGCGTCATAGAACTCAGGAATGTTCGACACGATACCAATGACGCGGTATTCGCTTGGTGAATGCGGATCTGTGGTCAGCATGTTACGCAGATACTCTTCACGGCCTTTGCGGCGCCACACTTGTGACCAGCTCAGGAAGAAACGTTGTTCGCCGGTGAAGCCGTCCATCACTGGTGCTTCCTTGCCATTTAACGACAGTTTATAGGCTTTCAGTGCTACGGTCAGACCGCCGAGGTCACCGATGTTCTCACCTAAAGTCAGCTCGCCGTTGACGTGCATGCCTTCCAGTGGCGAATACTGGTTGTACTGCGCCACTAACTGTTTACCGCGTTTTTCGAACTCAGCTTTGTCGGCATCGGTCCACCAGTTGCGCAGGTTGCCGTCACCGTCAAACTTGGCGCCCTGGTCGTCAAAACCGTGGCCCAGTTCGTGACCGATCACCGCACCGATACCGCCGTAGTTCACAGCATCGTCCGCTTCCAGATTAAAGAATGGCGGTTGCAGAATTGCGGCCGGGAACACGATTTCGTTGTTCACCGGGTTGTAGTAAGCGTTGACGGTTTGTGGCGTCATAAACCATTCAGAACGGTCTACCGGCTTACCCAGTTTTTCTGTCATTTTGCTGTATGCAAACTGTGCTGCAGCTTTGTAGTTGCCTACCAGATCATCGGCTTTGATGCTCAGGTTGCTGTAGTCTTTCCATTTATCCGGATAACCGATTTTTGGCGTGAACTTGTTCAGCTTTTCATGCGCGGCTTTTTTCGTTTCCGGCGTCATCCATTCCAGCGTGTCAATGCTCTGGTGATAGGCTTTGATCAGGTTGTCGACCAGCACTGTCATCCGCTCTTTGGCTTCTGGTTTGAAATGTTGCTCGACGTACAGTTTGCCGACGATTTCACCCAGAACTTCGTCTGATGCGTTGACGGCTTTTTTCCAGCGTGGTTGCTGCTCTTTAGTGCCTGACAGTACAGTGCCGTAGAAGGCGAACTGGCGGTCAACAAAAGCTTTGCTCAGCTTGCCTGAATACTCAGAGACAAAACGGATGCTCAGGTAGTCTTTCCAGGTTTGCAGATCGGTGTCTTTGTAGATAGCGCCAAAAGCTTCAAAATAACTTGGCTGTTCCACGATGATGTCTGCCACGCCATCCAGTTTCACCACTTTGGCGTACTCTTCCCACGGGAAAGCACCCAGTTTAGCGGTCAGGTCTGCTTTGCTGAACTTGTTGTAAGTTTTGTCAGCGTCGCGGTTTTCCACGCGGCTCCAGTGTTTCTCAGCAATTTTCAGTTCCAGCGCGTAGATGCGCTCGGCAGCTTTGGCTGGGTCTGCGATACCAGCTAAAGTCAGCATATCCACCAGATATTTCTGATATTCTGCGCGGATAGTTTCGAACTTGGCGTCTTTATTGAAGTAATAATCTTTGTCCGGTAAACCCAGACCGCTCTGGCCCAGGTACACCGCGTTTTGGGTCGACGCTTTGGCGTCATTATTGACATACCAGCCAAATGGCAGGCTGGTGCCGGTCAGCTGGAACTCACCCATGACACGGGCCAGTTCAGTGTGATCTTTGATCGCGGCGATTTTGTCTAAATCCGCTTTGATTGGCGTGACGCCTTTGGCTTCGATGCCAGCTTCATCCATGTAGCTATTGTAGAAATCACCCAGTTTTTGTTCGTCGGTACCTGCGACTTTGTCTTTTTTCGCAGCTGCAGTTTCGATAATGGTGCGCATGGCAACCTGTGAATCGTCATACAGTTTGGTAAAAGAGCCGTAGTTCGATTTATCCGCCGGAATTTCAGTATTCTTCAGCCAGGTACCATTGACGCTGTAGAAGAAGTTTTCGGTGTGTTTTACTGCCGGGTCATAGTTTTCCTGTTCCACACCGGAAACCAGAGGTTTTGCCGGTGCCACAGCTGCAGTTTCAGCAGAAGTTTGGGCCGGAGCTTGTGCGGCTTTTTCACAGCCGGTCAGACCAAGCGCCAGTGCAACACTAAGCGCCAGTACAGAGATATTTTTCATCGGGATAATTCCTGGTTGGTTTTTTTATAAGACCCTGAGTCTTAGGCGTGGTGATCTTGCACCGGATCCGGCTGCAGCCTGCTGCAGATGCGCCTGA
>CBFGPY010000672.1:0-2217 GCA_965650755.1 uncultured Chromatiaceae bacterium
TAGCTTCTCATACAAAGCGATGTCTGAGAGCTGTTCAAAACCAAAGGCCTGATAATGACGCTCAATATCGGCACGGGAAATGTTGACATCATCAGCCTCCGGCACGCCGGCAAGGCCAGTCAGAATACCTTTGGTCGAAGGTGTGATCAGAATTTCCGGCAGTTTTTGTTCTTTTTGCAGACCTTCCGGCAGCGTGATGCCACAGAATTCACGCTCGCCTTTACTATAAGCGCGCCACATAGAACCGGTGATATATTGCCGGGCTATGGCTTCAATCTTCACCGGCCGGGCTTTTTGCACAATCCACACCAGCGGGTGTGGGATATCGAGGATATGGCTGTCAGCCAGGCCATGTTGTTTAAATAACGAGAACCAGTGATTTGAAATTGCATTCAGCGCAGCGCCTTTGCCTGGCACGCCGTTCAGGCCGTTTTCACCTTGCCAGATACAGTCAAATGCGGAAATGCGGTCGCTGATCACCATAATGGCGAGCGGGGTGTCGGCCGGCACCGGGTAGTTTTTCTCGCGGATAAGACGGGCGCTGTCCTGTTCGGTCAGCCAATAAACACTGCGGACTTTGCCGGAATGTACAGGTAAATGCGTGCGGATCGGCAGATCATCGTTGACCGCCAGGACCTGAGTTGCAAGAGTCATGATCACTTCTTCTGTCGCTGAAAAAAGGCGGGCCTGAGTGTAGCAGAAAGGGCGCTTTAACTGAATCGGTGCGAGCAGTTTATCTGCGCTCTGATATCATAGGCGGCATTATTTAAGACGGGACGACGGAGTTTTCCATGTCAGACTCAAGCAATCCGGCTCAGCCGGATGCCTGCCCTTTATGCCAGCACGCGGCAACTAAACCTTATCACGCAGATAAATTGCGCCACTACTGGCATTGCCCGGTGTGTCAGCTGGTATTTGCCAGCCGGCAAAGTTTATTAAATAGCGACGCAGAACTGGCGATTTACCAGCAGCATCAGAATAACCCGGCGGATGCAGGGTACCGGCAATTCTTAAATAAACTGGCTACGCCGCTGCTGCAGCGGCTGGGTTCATCTCCTTTACAGGGCATGGATTTTGGCGCAGGTCCAGGCCCGACCTTGTATTTGTTGCTCGAACAGGGCGGACATCAGGTCTGTAATTACGACCCATACTTTGCGCCGGATGCGACATTGCTGAAGCAGCAATACGACTTCATCTGTTCAACCGAGGCGATTGAACATTTCTATCAGCCTGCGGTGGAGTGGCAGTTGTGGCTTGATCTGTTAAAGCCAGCCGGCTGGCTGGGGCTGATGACGCGGTTAAGGCCAGATGAACCGGCAGATTTTGCCCGCTGGCACTATAAAAACGACCCGACACACGTCAGTTTTTTTCATGTGCAGACTTTTCAGTGGCTGGCTGCGCGCGACGGTTTTAGTCTGGAGATCATTGGCCCAGACGTAGTGATACTGCAAAAACTCCCCCTGAAGGCTTGAGGCTCAATCATGCAGGACCAGGCTTCTTCTGCAACCAACAGCAATGTTAACCAGGGCTGGCTGCAAGCACTGGTGTTATTTATCAGGCAGCGCCAGCTGAAAATTTTTGCTATCAGTGGGGCTCAGGGCAGTGGTAAAACCACCTTGGCTGCCAATCTGCAACAGGCGTTGCAGCAAACAGGGATGTCCGTTGGAGTGGTGTCGCTGGATGATTATTATTTAGGCCGACTGGCTAGGCTGTCATTGGCAACGCAGGTTCATCCGCTTCTTCGCCAGCGTGGTGTACCGGGGACGCATCAGATCAGCAGATTACAGCAGGATTTGACAACGCACTTAGCGGGTCAGTCAGTTGCATTGCCTCGGTTTGATAAGGCGCTGGATGATGGAGTTGCCGATGCAGCTACATGCCGCTACGACCTGCTGATTGTTGAAGGCTGGTGCCTTGGTGCTTTGCCACAAAGTCCGGAGCAACTGGCGTTTCCTGTAAATGAACTGGATAGACTGCCAGCTGCGGCGCACTGGCGTAGTTTTCAGAATGAGCAGTTGCAGCACTTTTATCTTCCACTTTGGCCTTTGTTACAGCCGATGTTGTATTTGCAGGCGCCGGACTGGCCAACAGTCTGTATGTGGCGGCAACAGCAGGAAGCAGCGTTATGGCGGCAGCGTGGTGCTGGTATGGATAAAGCTGCTCTGCTTAATTTCATGTTGCCGTTTCAGCGCTGGACGGAAGCGATGTTGTGTGGGC
>CBFGPY010000673.1:0-2216 GCA_965650755.1 uncultured Chromatiaceae bacterium
AATTACTATTTTAGTCAAACCAGATATAGGTAAAATAACATGGCTACAGCAGGCAAAATGACCACAGCATTGATGTTAATTGCTGCTATCACTTGTTCACAATTCGCAATGGCGACACCAATGGGCAACGGCAACGGCGGTGGCGGTGGCGGTAATGGCGGCGGTGGCGGCAATCAGGTAACACCACCACCTTGTAATGTTTCAGATATTCAAATCACTACTATTCAAAAACAAGATGGTTCTCCGGCGCAAAACGTCGGCGCTATTAATGCAACCGCTTGTTACGGTGCGTTCTCCGGCAACGACGACGTCAGCAATCTGGGGAACAACCTCGGTTATGATAATGTCGGCTGGTTGAATCAGGAATCAGAATACTGGCCAGGACAACCGGGCGCTTTTGTTACCAATGACGACCTGCAGGACTTACAAGGCCTTGGTAATATCGATCCGGGTTGGATTTTCTTCGGTAAATACACCGCAGGTAACTTTGCGCCATCTTCCAGCTCCAAAACTGGTTTTGGCACCTACAACTACGCGGCAGATTTAGTCAGCCTGAGTAATTGTAAAGACAGAGATGGTAACACCGTTGCCTGTACCGGTGGCAGCGTGGTCAGTGGTGAGTGGACTTACAAACCACCTGTGAATAATCCACAGCAACTGCTGGATATGTTGGGTACCAACAAGTTCTTTGATCAGGTCACAGTCGTATTTAAATCTGGCAATATGTTTGCACTGTATAACTTCGATATTTCATCCTTACCGATCCCACCAGTGTTCGGAACTGATGATGAAAACTTCATGTTTAAAGGTGTCTGGAATATGGAAGACACTTTATTAAACGCCAGCGGTGGTGCCGGTTTATCCCACATTTCTATCTGGGGTCGTGACCCGGTGGCTGATACTCCACCACCTCCACCAGTAGATGTACCGGTATCTTCACCACTGACTTTGGCCGGCCTTGGTATGTTACTGATGGGGCTGCACCGTCGCCGCCAACAGGCTTAAGTGCAGGGCTGCAAGCAGCAGAAATAAAAAAAACCAGCATTTGCTGGTTTTTTTATTTCTGTATCCAGAACTTGGCTTGATTAGTTTTTCGTTCTGGACGCATCCCGTGCCGCTTTAAACTCTTTACCCTCGTACCAGTTTGGCCAGAGTGCAGAATTGGCCAGTTCATTGCCGACTGAATAAAACAGCCACAAATCCTGCTGTGAGCCACGCAAATCCCAGGCCGGACTGAATTCATCATTGACCTTGTGGTAATAATTCGCTGTGTAATCACGCCGCTGCGCCAGGCCCCAGTCTTTGCCATGCCGGACACTGTCGACACCACCGCGGGCATACAACATCGGCACACCGAAACGCGCCAGCTGGAAATGGTCTGAGCGATAATAAAATCCATCTTCCGGTGTCGGCTCCGGCGCGATGTAACGGCCTTGCGCTTTGGCATATTTATCCAAAAGTGGCTCCAACTCGGACGAGCCATAACCAAAAACCTGCACATCGCGCATCGGGCCATACACATTCATTACATCCATATTGATGCCGGCGACGGTTTTATTTAAGGGAAACAACGGATTGGCGGCATACCAGCGTGAACCTAACATACCGCGCTCTTCCGCTGTTACGGCAATAAACACCACCGAACGCTCTGGTTGCGGCTGTTGTTTAAAGTGTTCGGCCAGAGCGATTAAACCAGCAATACCACCGGCATTATCCTGGGCACCATTAAAAATCTTGTCTTCTTTGCGGCTGAAATCGAGGCCAAAGTGGTCCCAGTGCGCCATGTACAACACGGCTTCATCAGGCGTGGTTTTACCGGGGATATAACCAATGACGTTACTGGAATCGATTTCGCGCAACTGGTTTTTGATACTGATGGAGGCGGTTCCACCCAAAGGGAACGCCTGAAAATCTTTCGCCAGCGCTTTTCGCCGCAGGCTCTTGATGTTGTGGCCAGAAGCTGCGAACAGCTGTTCGGCGCTCTCACTGGTCAGCCAGCCTTCAACGGCCGCTTTATGTTTATTTTTGTTTTTATCGGCCAGCTCAAAGCGGATAGGGCTGGTACCGGACACCACATTCCAGCCATAAGCGGCGGCATCGGTTTCGTGCACAATCAGCGCCATCGCCGCGCCCTGACGGGCCGCTTCTTCGAACTTATAGGTCCAGCGGCCGTAATAGGTCATGGCCTTGCCGGTGAATAGTTTGGTATCGCCGGT
>CBFGPY010000674.1:0-2215 GCA_965650755.1 uncultured Chromatiaceae bacterium
CGAATTGATTGGCTTTAATGGCATTGAAACCAAGTTTACCGATGCCTGGGGCGATCCGGCTGAAGTGGCAGAGAAGGATCAGCTGCGTATTTTATCCGCACTGGGCTTTGACGTCAGCGACGAAGCCAAGGCTGCTGCGCAGCTGCGTCAGCGCCAGTTGCTGCACTGGGCAGAACCGTTAGACCCGGTGTCGGTACAAAACCTCAGTGAGGTGTACAAACTGGAATTGCGCCTGCCGCTGGCACTGGTGCATCAGCAGCTTTCGGTAACTGTCACCGCTGAAAACGGTAAGCAACAGCAGTTTAGCCTGGTTGCAGTAGACGACGGTGAACTGACACAGGTGTCGGTCTTTGATGAAGTTGAGTATCAGCAATATGAATTCCAGTTGCCACTGAAGCTGCCTTACGGTTACCACCAGCTCGCACTAAAAATTGACGGCGATGATGACGATTTTAGTCAGTCGCTGATAGTGGTGCCTGAGCGTTGTTATCAACCGCAACAATTCACACAACAAAAACAGTGGGGCATTTCGGTACAGCTGTATGCGGTAAAATCAGACAGCAACTGGGGCGTCGGTGACTTCGCCGATTTAGGCCGGCTGGTGAAACATCTGGCGGCGCAGGGTGCTGATTTTGTTGGTTTAAATCCAATCCACGCTTTGTACCCGGCGATGCCGGAATCGGCCAGTCCTTATAGCCCGTCGAGCCGGCGTTGGCTCAACATGATTTATCTGAGTGTGGCGCAAATGCCGGGGTTTGCTCAGTGTTCTGCGCTGCAGCAACAGCTGTCGCAAACGGATTTTCAGGCGCAGTTACAGGCGCAGCGCGACAAACACTGGGTCGATTACAGTGGCGTGATGCAGCTGAAATTGCCGGCACTGCGTGCGTTGTACCAGTGGTATCTGGAGCATGGTCAAAAAGATGTCGCGCTGGCTGCGGAGTTTAACCGTTTTGTCGCTGAGGGCGGTGACAGTCTGCGGCAGTTGGCGCTGTATGACGCGTTACATTTACATTTGATTGCGCAGGACCCGCATGCCTGGGGCTGGCCAAACTGGCCGGAGCAATACCGCAGTGCCGACAGCGAAGCGGTACAACAGTTTGCTGCAGCTAATCAGCACGACATCGGTTTTTTCAGTTATCTGCAATTCTGTGCGCAGCAGCAGTTGGCTACAGTACAGCAACAAGCAAAAGACCATGGCATGTTGCTGGGGCTTTACCGCGATTTAGCGGTCGGAGTCAGTGAAGCCTCGACTGAGATCTGGGCGAATCCTGAACTCTATTGCCGGGATGCCAGTGTCGGCGCGCCGCCGGATATTTTGGGCCCGAAAGGTCAGAACTGGGGCCTGCCACCGATGTATCCTTATGAGCTGTTCCGTCAGGCTTATCAACCGATGATTGATCTGTTCCGTGCCAATATGCGCGACTCTGGCGCACTGCGGATCGACCATGTGATGGCATTACTGCGGTTATGGTGGGTGCCCAAAGGGTCGGCATCAGCCGGTGAGGGCGCTTATCTGTATTATCCAATCATGGATTTACTCGGCATTCTGGCGCTGGAAAGTCAGCGTCAGCAGGCCGTGGTGATTGGTGAAGACTTAGGCACAGTGCCGGATGGGATTTTTGAGCTGCTGCAGCAATTTGGCATGTACTCGTATCGGATCTTCTTTTTCGAACAGGCTGAAGATGGTGGTTATATCTCTACTGCGCATTATCCGGTCCAGGCAATGTCGGCACTGACCACCCACGATATGCCAACCTTAATCGGCTTTTGGCATTGTTCAGACTTAAAACTGGGTTTGCAGCTGGGTCTGTACACTGAAGAGATTTTACCGGGTTTGTATGATGACCGGCATAAATCCAAACAACGTATACTGGACTCGTTGCATGGTCACGGCATGTTGCCGGCAGACTATCCGCGTCATGTCGACCATCTTGGCATGGACAGAACTCTGAGTTTTGCCTTACAGCAACATCTGGCCCGAGGCAGTTGCCAGTTGTTATGCCTGCAACTGGAAGACTGGATGGAGATGACAGAACCGGTGAACGTACCTGGTACCAGTGACGAATACCCGAACTGGCGCCGCAAACTGAGTATGACGCTGGAACAGCTGGAGCTGCAGGAACACATCACTTCTCACCTGAAGCAATTGACAGCGAACCGCAGAACAGGTTTATATTCTTAATCTTAATGCATCAAGCCCCGCGTTTTTGCCGCG
>CBFGPY010000675.1:0-2210 GCA_965650755.1 uncultured Chromatiaceae bacterium
CGACGGTTAAGCTCATGCCGAGAATAGCAGCACCTAACATCAGCGAATGGCAAACGTTGTTACCGTCGCCGACAAAAGCCAGATGCACCTGTGACAAATCACCGAGCACTTCCTGTAACGACAACAAATCTGCGAGTGCCTGACATGGATGGTACAAGTCACTGAGCGCATTAATCACCGGTTTTTTGCTGCTCGACGCCAGCTTTAACAGCGTCTGCTGCGAATACACCCGCGCGACAATCGCATCACACCAGCACGCCAGGTTAGAGCCGAAATCTTCCACCGATTCGCGCACGCCTAAGGCGCCGTTTTGCTGGTCCAGATACACGCTGTGACCACCGAGTTTATAAATCCCCACATCAAAGCTGACCCGGGTACGCAGCGAAGGTTTTTCAAATAACAAGGCAATGCTTTTGCCTTTTAACGCCTGACTGTAATTGTCAGGTTTTTGTTTAATCTGACCTGCCAGTGTCAGTAAATCCGACAACTGGCTTTTGCTTAAATCCGCTAAACACAGTAACTGCGATAATTGACTCATGTTTCACACTACAAGGCCGCTGTGGGCCACCTTTTTTTGAGGAAATCTGCCCGGCAAACGGGCCTTGTTCCATCAAAGGGGCCCGCGCTTTAGTGAACAGATCTCAGTGGGGTTACCAACTGATACAAGTGCCAACTTCCTGCTGTTGCATCAGCTTTAATAAATCTTCCGGCTGTTGCCAGCCCGCAACTATGATAGGTCGTCGCAGTGCAGCGGCTGTTTCCAGCGCCGCATCGAGTTTGACTTTCATACCACCTTTAATCACACCAGTGTCCACCAGCGCCTGCGCCTGCTCGCTGTTCAACGACTTAATCAACTGACCGTTACCGTCCAGAATACCCGGTACATCAGTCAGCAACACCAGCGTTCCCTGCACCAGCTGGCAGATGGCTGCCGCGGCAATATCGGCGTTCACATTCAGTAACTGACCGTCGTCACTTAAACCGATGGAGCTGAACACCGGCACAAAACCGTTTTGCACCAGAGTATTCACCAGCGTGCCGTCATTGGCTTTGGCAATACCGACGGCGCCTAATTTGGTATTCACATCAAACTTCAGGCTTTGACCTGCCGCCAGCGTCAGGCCGACAGCATTGAGGCCAGCCAGCTGCGCCCGCGCTACCATCAGACCATTCACTGCACCGGCTAAGGCGCCGGTGATCACTGGCATTTGCTCTGCAGGCGATACCCGCTGACCATCAATTTTTTGCGTGTCAAAGCCAAAAGTTGCCAGCCAGCTGTCGACCTGAGCGCCGCCGCCGTGCACCAGCACCAGCGGATATTCAGCGGCAAGGCCTTTAATCACTGTCAGTAAATTGTCCAGCGCCTGCATGTCTTCCAGCAGCCGCCCGCCCATCTTCAGCACTAATGGTGACTTATTCATGACAAACACCACCGCCGAGTAAACCAGCTGTTTCCGGCTTGCCGAATTTGACGTTGGCAGCTTGCATCGCCTGCGCAGCAGCGCCTTTGAGTAAGTTATCCAGGGCTGACACCACGACAACCTGCTCACCGTCGATTTGCCAGAAAATATCGCAATACGGCGTACCAGCCACATCCGCCACGTTCGGCGATGTGCTTAATAACCGTACCAGCGGTTTACCGGTATAGGCCTGCTCAAATGCCGCTTTCACCTGCTCTGCAGTCACACCACTTTTTAACGTCACTACGCTGGTCGCCAGAATGCCGCGTTTGAAATTGCCAAGATGCGGCGTGAACACCACTTTGCGGCCCAGATTCTGTTCAATTTCTGGTCTGTGTCTGTGTTTAAAAAAGCCATAAGCATTAAGACCAACTTCGCAGAACGAGGTGCTTAACGCCGCTTTGCGGCCAGCACCTGACACACCGCTGGTCGCGCTGATCACCGGGATATTGTCGTCTGCCAGCAAGCCGGCTTTGACTAAAGGTAACAGCGCTAATGACGCTGCCGTGACATAACAGCCCGGCACAGAAATCAATTGCGGTAATGGCTGGTCCAGCCATTCCATCAATGAATACACAGCTTCATTGATAAGCTCTGGATGCTGGTGGGCATAGCCATAATATTTTGGATATAAATCAGGGTCTTTTAAGCGGAATGCACCAGATAAATCCACCACTACTATGCCGGCAGCCATCAGCTTTGGCGCGACTTCTTCACTGGCTTCGTGTGGCAGTGCCAAAAACGCGACGT
>CBFGPY010000676.1:0-2191 GCA_965650755.1 uncultured Chromatiaceae bacterium
GGATTGGCACCAGTGGCAAACCGTCCAGCAGCTCAGCGCTGATTTGGCGCTGCTGCAGCTTGTCCGCTTCAACTTGCTCCTGTACCAGCTGATTCAGATTCTCTTCGGTCAGCGTTTCTTCTTTATGATGGCGGATGTAATCAATAAATTGGTCGATAATGGCATTCATATCGTCAATATCACTGACGATACCATCGCGGATCCAGCTATCCTGTTCACTGACCATCTCACTGGCTAAGCGGATACGCGTCAGCGGTGTGCGCAAATCATGCGACACGCCAGCCATTAATAAACTGCGATCCTTTTCCAGCTGACGGATGCCGTTGGCCATATGATTAAAAGCACGGGTTACTGCAATAATCTCGGTCGAACCTTCTTCCGGCAGGGGATCAGGAATATCCCCACGGCCAACGCGGATAGCCGCTTGCTGCAGTTGCTGCAAAGGCCGGTTTAACTGCCGGGCAAACCACCAACCACCGGCCACACTCAAAAAGCCAATCAGCAGGATATAAATTTGCAGAGGGGAGAAATCGGTTTCATTTAAACCGGTCAGCGGTACTTTAATCCAATATTGCGGCGCCTGCGGTGGGCGCACCCAGAACGAGAATTGCTGGTCCTGCTCGATGCGTACTTCTGCCGGCCCCCCCAGTTCACGCGACATCTCATCAGAAAAATACTGATAATAAATCGCATTATTCAGGCCCTGCCGTAAGGCTTGCGCCTCGGTCAGTACATCGATGCCGGTCGCTTGCTGAAACTTTTGCGTCAGCTCCTCAGATAACAAACCGTGCTCACCGCCAATATCGATAAACACCACTTTAATCTGTTTCGCGATTAAGTGATTGGTCTGCTGCAACGTCGGCTGAATGACATAAACGGCCACCAGAAAATACGACACTAACTGATTGATCAACAATAACAAACCAATCAGAAACACCGTTTTACCAAAGGCGCTGCGGGGGAGAATCCGCATCAGCTGGCAACACCATCCGGTACAAAGACATAACCCAGGCCCCAGACGGTCTGGATATAACGCGGATTGGTCGGGTCGTCTTCAATCATTCGGCGCAAACGCGACACCTGCACGTCGATACTGCGCTCCATCGCGGAATAATCACGGCCGCGAGCCATATTCATCAGTTTGTCCCGCGACAAAGGCTCACGGGCATGGCTGACCAGCACTTTTAATACAGCAAATTCACCACTGGTCAGTGGCATCAGCTGGTCGCCTTTGTGCATCTCCCGAGTGGCCAGGTTAAACACAAAAGGCCCGAATTTAACTAAGGTTTCTTCCTGCGTCGGCGCGCCGGGTAATTCTTTTGATTTACGCCGCAGCACTGCGCGGATACGCGCCAGCAATTCACGGGGATTAAATGGTTTTGGCAGATAATCGTCCGCGCCCATTTCCAGGCCAATGATACGGTCGACTTCATCGCCTTTTGCGGTCAGCATAATGATTGGGATCTCATTTTCCTGCTGGCGCAAACGACGGCAAATCGATAAACCATCTTCACCAGGCAACATCAGGTCTAGCACCAGTAAGTGAAAATTCTCCCGCTCCATCAGCCGGTTCATTTGCTCAAAATTGGCGGCGGTACGGACTATATACCCCTGCTCGACCAGATAGCGCTCCAGTAAAGCACGTAAGCGCATATCGTCATCAACGACCAGAATTTTGGTGGTTTCCTGAGTTTGCATGATGGATCCTTTTCACAGAATTTTTCCCACTATAAACGAAAAACCCGCAATGTTGACGAGACATTGCGGGTACAGGTGTTACAAATTCTTTCCGTTTTGTGGCTACGGCCTCAAGGCTTGGGTTGCTCCGCCAGCGCCACTTTACGCACCGGTGGATTAATCCACACCACATGGGCAACCTGGCGTTGTTGGCGCTTCAGATTATCCGCTTTGGCAACCTGGTCCTGATCCACCACAAAAGCATAGTCAGGTTTGACAGTTGCACAGCCGCTCAGCAACACAGCTGCAACGGCTACGACAGTAAATACAGTTTTGTTCATCATGTTGCTGTCTCCGCAGGTGAGTTTGAAACTCAGGGTTCGGATTGAATATAGCGAAGGCCCTCACCAGATCGCCAGCATATTTTTGTGACACGTAGATGACAGAAACGAAAATTTTTAAAATAATTTTATCTACATGTTTTTTAAGGTTTTTTACTTTCTGAAATCATGTT
>CBFGPY010000677.1:0-2190 GCA_965650755.1 uncultured Chromatiaceae bacterium
TCGGGCGGTGCGCGGATGCAGGAAGCCTTGTTCTCTCTGATGCAGATGGCTAAAACCAGTGCGGCGCTGGCAAAACTCAGTGAAGCCGGTTTGCCGTACATTTCTGTGCTGACTGATCCGACAATGGGCGGTGTGTCGGCGTCACTGGCAATGCTCGGTGATATCAATATCGGCGAACCAAAAGCATTAATTGGTTTTGCCGGCCCACGCGTGATTGAACAGACAGTTCGTGAGAAATTACCGGAAGGCTTCCAGCGCAGTGAATTTCTGTTAGAGCATGGCGCCATCGACATGATTGTTGACCGTCGGCAAATGCGCGATACAATTGCGCGATTAGTAGCAAAATTCATGCGGCTGCCGGCTCCGGATCAGGAGCATCGCGTCGCTTAAGGCGTTATGACTTCCACCGCTTTACTGCAAAGCCAATCGTGCCAGAGCCTGGCAGATTGGCTTTGTTATATCGAACAATCTCACCCCATCGAAAAAATAGAGCTCGGTCTTGGCCGCGTGCTCACTGTGGCCGCTCGTGTCGATCTGGCTCAGTTGCCAGGCATTGTGATCCTAATAGCCGGTACTAACGGTAAAGGCACCACGGCACACACCCTGGAACAACTGCTGTTGGCGCAGGGCTTCAGTGTCGGGGTCTACAGCTCACCGCATCTGCTGCGGTTTAACGAGCGGCTGCGTATCGATGGCGTTGATGTCGCCGATGATCTCTGGGTTGAAGGGCTACGCCAGGTCGAAGCGCTTCGCGCCGATACTGCACTGACTTATTTCGAATTCACTACGCTGGCCGCATTTGCCATTCTGAAAACTCAGGCACCACAAATTTGTCTGATTGAGGTAGGCCTCGGGGGGCGGTTGGATGCCACGAATATTGTTGACCCTGCGCTAAGTATCATCACGACCGTTGATCTGGACCATCAGGATTGGCTCGGCAATGACCGGGAAACCATTGGCCGCGAAAAGGCCGGTGTGTTTAGAACGGGCCGGCCCGCGGTGGCAGGGGATTTACAGCTGCCGCAGTCGGTCCGGCAAGTGGCGGCTGAGCTTGGTGCGTCTTTATGCTGTGCCGGTGTTGATTACCGGTTTAGCCTGCAACAGCAGACTTTCAGCTGGCAGTTTGCCGGCCATCAATATCAACATTTGCCGCTGCCCGGGGTACCGGCACAAAACGTCGCCACGGCACTGACCGCGCTGGCGCTGCTGGATTTGCTGCCGGACGAAAACCTCTGCACTCAGGTGCTTGCAGATCTCAGTTTGCCGGGACGGATGCAATGGTTAAGCTGTAAGCCTGCTGTGTTGCTTGACGTAGCGCATAACCCGCAATCTGCAGCATATCTGGCCGCGCAGCTCAAGCAATTAAGCCCTGGCTATCGCAAAGTTCAGCTGGTGGTCGGTATGTTAAAAGACAAAGATATCCGCGAAGCGCTGAGCTGTTTTACCGGTCATGGTTATCACTGGCATCTGGTGTCTTTGCCCGGTGTGCGCGGCGCTGACAGTGATCTGCTGCAACAGGCCTTGCCTTCAACCGAACAAAGCTGTCAGTATCCGCAGATGTCCGACGCGCTTGCGACCATTGCCGGCGCGCCGGCCGATGAGTTATTTGTAGTATTTGGATCTTTTGTCACGGTCAGCAGTGTGCTGAGTCTGTGGCCACAGGAAAATGTATGACTGCAGTTTTTACCAATCGCCTGATCGGCACCGCTATTCTGATTGTCGCAGCTGTGGTGTTTTTGCCGGATTTACTCGATGGCCGCAAACAGGTCAATAAAGATGATTTTAAAGCCATTCCTGAGCGGCCGGAGTTTGCTGAAGTAGCACAACCGGCGGTATTTAGTCAGGACCAGCACCAGGCGGCGCAAAACGCTGCGATGGCGCCGGTAACTGATAACAGCCCGGCGTTGGATGCTCCAGCCACGGCTGTGACGTCGGCAGATCCCGCGCAATCTGTCACAGATACAGCAGCATTAAACCCAACAGCAAATACGGCAACTGGTACGGATCCAGAACCTGCGGTGAGTCAACAGCCCGCTGTGACTGAGTCAGCAACTCCAGTACAGTCTGGTGCAAATCCGAGTGGCACTGGTGGCAATGTGCAGACTGCAACGTTACCAGCCACACCTTTACCTGCAGAGCAAACAACCACTGAGCAGCCGGCGCCGGTTAAAGTGGAAAAGCCCTTGTCGC
>CBFGPY010000678.1:0-2184 GCA_965650755.1 uncultured Chromatiaceae bacterium
CGGTGGGACACCGGCTTCAGTTCATTCATTTTTCAGCATGCGGTTAAATCGCTACCGGCGCTTTAATATGCGGATGTGCCTGGTAATTCTGCAATTCAAAATCTTCAAAGCGGAAGGCAAAAATATCTTTCACTAAAGGATTCAGTTTCATCTGCGGCATCGGAAATGGTTCACGGCTGAGCTGCAACTCCACCTGCTGCAGATGGTTAAGATACAAATGCGCATCACCAAAAGTATGGACAAAATCACCGGGCGCCAAATCACAAACCTGTGCCACCATCAGCGTTAACAGGGCGTAACTTGCGATATTAAACGGCACGCCGAGGAAGATGTCGGCGCTGCGCTGATACAACTGACAAGAAAGTTTGCCGTCGTTGACGTAAAACTGGAACAGCGTATGACAAGGCGGCAGAGCCTGTTTGCCCTGTGCCGCATTTTCGCTCGGTGAAAAACGCGTGTCTGGCAGTACGGCAGGATTCCAGGCGCTGACAATCAACCGGCGTGAATCCGGAGTGCGTTTAATATCAGCAATCAGCTGACTGATTTGGTCAATGACCTGACCGTCCGCGCCCTGCCAGCTGCGCCACTGCGCGCCATAAACCGGTCCGAGTTCGCCATCTTCAGTCGCCCAGCCATCCCAAATTGACACGCCATTGGCTTTAAGATAACCGATGTTGGTGTCGCCTTGCAGGAACCACAGCAGTTCGTGAATGATAGATTTCAGGTGACATTTCTTGGTGGTAACCAAGGGGAAACCTTCGGCCAGGTTAAAACGCATCTGATAACCAAACACACTGATGGTGCCGGTGCCGGTGCGGTCCGTTTTACGATGACCGGTTTCCAGTACGTGACGCATCAGGTCAAGATATTGCTTCATGCTTTTGCTCCCTCCCGGCGATATCCCCAGACAATCAGACCAAGACCGGTCAGGATCATCGGCATACACAGCCATTGCCCCATCGACATTCCCAGACTCAGAATACCCAGATGCGCATCCGGCTCACGGAAAAACTCGATGCCAAAGCGGAATACACCATAACCTAATAAAAACAGACCACCGACATTACCGGCTGGCGGGTTGCGCTTTTTGTACCATAGCAATAAGAAAAACAGCACTATGCCTTCAAAAAAGAATTCGTATAACTGACTTGGATGGCGTGGCAACGGGCCGGCGCCGGGGAATAACATGGCCCAGGGGACATCTGTTGTGCGTCCCCACAGTTCGCCATTGATAAAGTTACCAATGCGGCCGGCGCCTAAACCCAGCGGCAACAATACGACAACGAAGTCGCCCAACTGCAGATAGCTTTTTTTGAATTTACGGCTTAACCACCACATCGCCGTTAATACACCCAACACGCCGCCATGGAAGGACATGCCACCTTCCCAGGTGCGGAACAAGTACAGTGGGTCCGCGATAAAACCTGAGAAGTTGTAGAACAGCACATAGCCAATCCGGCCACCCAGCACCACGCCTAAAAAGCCAAAAAACATCAGATCACTGACTTGTTCACGGGTCCAGCCGGAATTTGGCTTGTCGGCCGCTCTATTGGCGAGAACATTCGCCATGACAAAGGCGATTAGGTACATCAAGCCGTACCAGCGAATACTGAGGGGCCCCAGGCTAAAAATCACCGGGTCGATTTGTGGGAAAACCAGATAAGATTGTGACATCAGACAACTCGTGACTATCAATATATACAAAGGGCCACATCATACGAGATGCGGCGTGAAATCCAAGTGCTTTTACGGCAGATAGCCAGTCTCAGGCGCGCAGTTGATTCAGCAGTTGTTTCTGGTCGAGGAAACGTTGCACCAGCACGCGTACTTGCTTAGGCGACTGACAGGCGAGCACGTCCGGTAACAACAACCTGAGCTCAGCCATATCAATCCGGCGTAATAACCATTTGATTTTGGCCAAATTACTGTGGTTCATACTAAAACTGTTGAATCCCATCGCTGCTAACGTCAAGACACCGAGCGGTTCACCGCCAAGCTCGCCACAAATACTGATTGGAAACTGTAATCCCTGCGCCTGCTGCCCTAACTGATTCAAAGCCCGCAGGACTGCCGGATGCATCGCATCATACAAATTGCCGACGCGCGGGTTGTTGCGGTCAACGGCTAACAGATACTGAGTTAAATCGTTGGTGCCGACCGAACAAAAATCGACTTTACGCGCCA
>CBFGPY010000679.1:0-2182 GCA_965650755.1 uncultured Chromatiaceae bacterium
AAGGTTTTTTGTATTTAGGCCCTCGCGATTTACTGCGCGTAGAGTAGTACAGCGACACCGGGAATTAATGACGCCAACAGTTTGGCTGCGCTGGCCGTCACACAGACGGCTTGCTCCATCCAAATCCGCTCCTGCGGAATTCTGTTTTATGTCATCCTGACAATGCATTCCTCAGCCCGATGTCGCTCGGGGTAATTCCATGTGAGGGGTATCCAGACTCTTTATTCTGATTGCAGCCCAGAATGAGTAGCTTTCTTAAGCTGTGCTCTGGTTGTTCGCGCGGGCTTATGGCATAAAGGACTACTGCTTTTACAGATTGCTGAATTCATGCGTATTTTCCTGAGTCGAACCAGCATTGTTGTTGTGATTCTTTGCGGAATCAATGGCTGCCAACATAGTCCAGTGACTTTGTTGGCTGTACCAGAACAGGATATTGCTGTGCCTCATGCTCTGACGGAACAACAGTCAATCCCGCCAGAACAGCAGTGTATAAACTCCGAACTAACTGGTGCCGCGCTGCTCTTTAAGCTTTATTGCACTCATCAGTTGTTGCAACAGCCCGTCGAAGATGAAGCACACTTTCAGCAATTGTTGCTGACTCAGCAATCTGCGCTCACACAGCTTGTACACCATCATCTGGTAAACGGCCGCTGGAAGGTTCAGGGAAAAGGTTATCGACTTGCGTTAGACCTGCCGACCGATGAGCACGGTATGCCGTTTAATCAATATACGCCGGTGCAACAGCTTAGGTTTGACGATCCATATTATCAGCCAGTTGCATCAGCTCCCGGCCATTACGGTGTCGCATTAGTTGCGGAGCGCCCACATAGCGGCAAAACATTTGATCAGTATTATCCGCGCGAAGGTATCTTTCGTAGTGTCACTGTGACGATGACGGCAATTCGTTTCGACAATAATGAATTAACTATCAGCCTGAAAGGGCATTATCTGACCAAGCCGCAGCAAATTGTCGTCGCCGGCAGGCAGCTACCCCTTAGCTATGACCCGGCTAGCGCTACTTTATTGCTATTGCGCGATGCCCGTATTGATCAGTCAGCATTTGCTGCGCTGCTGGATGGTTATAAACCCGGTTATGACTATGGCATCTTTAGTCCCGGCCCAATCCGGCCGAATCAAAGGCCAATTCTGATGATCCATGGGCTGAATTCAAGCCCGATGATTTGGCTCAAACTAAGTCATGCAATTTATAAAGACCCGATACTTGCAGCGAATTATCAGGTCTGGCATGCGTTTTATCCCAGTGGTGCGCCGCCATTTTTTAATGCCATGCGATTACGCCACGATGTTGATGAGATGCGCACCCAACTGCAGAACACTGTTGGTTTGTCAGCGGAAACTCCAATGGTGGTTATCGGGCATAGTATGGGAGGCATTATCGCCAAGACTTTTATCATCGATTCCGGCATGGCGCTGTGGGATGAGACCTTTTTATTCCGGCCGGATGCCTGGCCTGGTAAGGACAAGGATTTGCAGCGTTATCGCGATGTGTTTTTATTTAATGCTCGACAAGATGTTGATTCAGTGTTCTTTTTAGACACGCCGCATCATGGCGCTGAGGTCGCAGAAGCCTGGTATAGCCGGCTCGCTAGCAAATTAATTACTATTCCTGAGATGTTTGCGCGGCTGAATCGCAAACTATTTCAGCGGATCCGGATTGCAACCGTGACGCCACAAATGCAGCCGTATTTACAGGATGGCGGCCCCAATAGTGTGCAGGTGCTGTCGCCACAGCATCCTTTATTACGCAAGATAGCCACTTTACCTTACCAAAGACCGGTCTATTCGGTGGTCGGCAGTGACAGTCAACCTTATTGCTATGATGAAAAAGCCTGCGCGCAGTTGTCAGACTCTGTCGTGCCGTTTTTCAGTGCCCATGAGCCCCGTGCCGAAGCACAAATTATCGTACCTTCCCAACATAATTCGTATCAGAGTCAGGAAGCTATCGATTTTATCGTGCAGCAGTTGCGCCAGCGCCTGGACGTAGCCGGATCCCATTAAAACGTGGTTGCTGACGTGGACCACAAAACGGCAGCGCGCGGGTGAATTCAGCAATAGCGCTGACTTTACCGTTTTGCGCTCGCAGGGTCGACCAATAACGGCCGCCGCCCTGGTGTTGTGCACTGCTTCGACTGGCGATCACACCGTCCGTGCTGACCCATTT
>CBFGPY010000680.1:0-2176 GCA_965650755.1 uncultured Chromatiaceae bacterium
AGGTATTAACCAACCTTTGCCGTTTGACAGCGAAATTGAGCATACTCAGGAGCTGATAGGGCAAAGCACGGAGCTCAAAGCTGTACTTTCCGAGCTTGATACGGTGGCTCGCACTGAATTGCCAGTGTTGTTATCTGGCGAGACTGGTGTAGGAAAAGAACTATTTGCCCGGCGTTTATTGCAAAAGTCGTCGCGAAAGCAAAAAGCGATGATTTATGTCAATTGTGCCGCATTGCCGGAAACCCTGGCTGAAAGTGAGTTGTTCGGTCACAAAAAAGGTGCTTTTTCCGGTGCAGTGCAAGACCGGCTCGGCAAGTTCGAACATGCGGACGGCGGGACCTTATTTTTGGACGAAATAGGTGAATTGTCTTTGTCCGTGCAAGCCAAACTGTTGCGAGTGCTGCAAAACGGCGATATTCAGCGACTGGGCAGTGATGATTGCCGCCGGGTGGATGTCAGAGTCGTAGCTGCCACAAACCGTGATCTGGCCGCAGAAGTTGCTGCCGGTAATTTTCGTGCTGATTTATTCCATCGGCTATCGGTTTATCCCATCCATATTCCACCACTGCGTAAGCGGAAGGGCGATATCGTCTTGCTGGCGGGCCACTACCTGGAACTGAACCGGGTGCGGCTTGGCGTAAGGGCACTGCGTTTATCCATCAGCGCCGCGCAGGCGCTCGAGGTTTACCATTGGCCCGGCAATGTGCGTGAATTAGAGCACTGCATCAGTAGGGCCGCACTAAAAGCATTATCGCAAGGGGCGAGCCGGCAGGACATTATTACTTTGACGCCGTCACTATTAGAGCTGAGTGAACCATCGGCTTTTAACCAAAGTCTTGCGGAGCCGGCTATCCAATGTCGTCAGAGTTCGTCCGAATCTGCGATACAGCTGCCATCGGACATAGGTTTAAAGGCTGCTGTTGCGCATTTTCAGCGTGAGATGATTGTGACGACGTTACAAGCCAGCGATGCGAACTGGTCAGATGCAGCCAGAAAGTTAGCGCTGGACCCGAGTAATTTGCATAAACTCGCGATAAAGCTTGGTATCAAGCAGTCTGCGAAGCACAGTGAAAAGCAGACACAATGAGCTGCAATTACTTTATCGGATAAGGGATAACGCCATGGTTAGTACAAGGGGCAGTCTGGATTCTTTGCAGCAAACCCGCCGTTATAGCCGGCAAATTATGCTGCCAGCAGTCGACTTAGTTGGTCAGGAACGATTGCTGAACAGTAAAGTCTTGCTAGTCGGCATGGGTGGTTTGGGCTGTGCGGCGGCGCCATATTTATGCAGCGGTGGTGTCGGGCAGTTAACCCTGGTGGACGGTGATACGATTGACCTCACTAATTTGCAGCGCCAGATTTTATACACCGACGCAGACATCGGTAAAATGAAGGCACAAACAGCAGCACATTGGCTGTCACAGCAAAATCCGGACATTCACATCGACGCGATTTGCCAGTTTGCCGATGAAGACCTGTTAGCAGATTTGGTTGGGCGCCATGACCTGGTGCTTGATTGCACAGATAATCTGGTGATCCGCCAACAAATCAGTGATGCCTGCGTACAGGCAAAGACACCATTAATCAGCGCCGCGGCTATCCGTTTCGAGGGGCAGCTTTGTTGCTTCAAAAATGACGGTCGCGGGCCTTGTTATCGTTGTGTTTCCAGTCTGTTCGGCGAACAACAGTTAACCTGTCTGGAAGCCGGGATTTTTGCGCCGGTGGTCGGGTTGATTGGTGTACAACAAGCACTGTGGGCCATGTTATGGCTGTCGGGTGCGCAGGATTTGCCCTGGCACCAGCTCAGGATTTTTGATGCATTACAAAGCCAGTGGCAGAGTTTCGGCATCATGAAGCAACAGCATTGTTGTTGTGCTAAAGCCACGTAAATTTTGCAGAATTCAGTGCAAGCCCGCATGAGGTTCTGCCAGCAACTCACCCTGAATATGTTGCAGTAATTCATAGGCGGCGTTTAAAGAGCAATCCTGCTGCCGGGCTTTTTTGTAGCCAAAGGAGGTGACTTCTATGTGCCAGGTCGGAATGACGTTCACGCTAGCCAGAGTCTGACGCACACAATTGAGCGAGCAGCCATCCAGCGCCAGCACCGGCCTTCCTGATTGCGCAACTTTGACCAGAGATTTAATTTTGCCGCCGATTCCTGCTATACAAGACATTT
>CBFGPY010000681.1:0-2175 GCA_965650755.1 uncultured Chromatiaceae bacterium
AAACAGCAAAGGCAAAATGTATATCGATGACGCCTCGGGTTTAACGCCAACCGAGGTGCGGTCTCGGGCGCGAAGGGTGGCGCGTGAACACGGTGGTTTATCGATGATCATGGTCGACTATCTGCAGTTGATGACAGTACCGGGGTTGTCTGACAACCGCACGCTGGAGATTGCGGAGATCTCCAGGTCATTAAAAGCTTTAGCAAAAGAATTAAAAGTGCCGGTCATTGCACTCTCGCAGCTGAACCGTTCATTAGAACAGCGGGCAGATAAACGGCCGGTTAACTCGGATTTGCGTGAATCGGGCTCGATTGAGCAGGATGCCGACCTCATTATGTTTATCTACCGGGACGAGGTCTACCATGACGACAGCCCGGATAAAGGAACTGCAGAGGTTATTATCGGCAAGCAGCGGAATGGCCCGATTGGACGTATTCGCCTGACGTTCCATGGCCGATACTCGCGTTTTGACAACTATGCCGGGACTGCACGATTTGAGGATGAGTACTGATGAGTCGCAGGCCGCTAGCGCAAATTAATACCAGTGCCTTATTACACAACGTTGACCGTATTCGCGAATTGGCACCTCAGAGCAAAATCCTGGCCGTATTAAAAGCTAATGCATATGGCCATGGCCTGCTGGCTGTTGCGGCACAGCTCAAAGACGTTCAGGCCTTTGGTGTCGCGCGGATTGATGAAGCTCTGATGTTGCGTGCCGGTGGCATCGTCAAGCCCATCGTCTTGCTGGAAGGCTTTTTTCATGCCGATGAATTACCCCAGATAGTTGCCTCGAACCTTCAGGTTGTGGTGCACCACCCGGCGCAGGTTGATGCGTTGTTGAAGGCAGAACTGGAATCACCTATCCATGTCTGGCTGAAAATCGATAGCGGTATGCACCGATTGGGAATAGAGCCTGCTGATTTTTCAGAGATATATCGCAAATTAACGCAAAGTAACAATATTTTGCAGCCAATGCGGCTAATGACCCATTTTGCTTGTGCCGACGAGCCGGATAACCCAGCAACCTTACGGCAACTGGCTTTGTTCCGGCAAACCATAGGTGATGCGACGGGAGAGCTGAGTATTGCTAATTCGGCTGGCGTGGTTGGCTGGCCGCAAAGCCATGGGGACTGGATAAGGCCGGGCCTAGCCTTGTATGGCGTATCGCCGATGGACAAAGGCCGCTCCGCGAGTCATGGATTTCGTCCGGTTATGACATTCAGCAGTTCAGTGATTGCAGTCAGACAGGTCAAAGCAGGAGATGCTGTTGGTTATGGTGCCAGTTGGATTGCGCCGAAAGACACTCGTTTGGCTGTCGTTGCTATTGGCTATGGGGATGGTTATCCACGTAATGCGCCCTGCGGCACGCCGGTCCTCATTAACGGTAAACGTTACCCGATTGTTGGTCGTGTTTCTATGGATATGACCACGGTTGATATTGGCGATGACGACGTTTGCCACGGCGCGCAGGTGATTTTGTGGGGAGAGGAACTGCCGGTTGAAGAAATTGCCGAACGAGTTCAGACCATTCCTTATGAATTGCTGTGCAATATTACCAGCCGGGTTCAGTTCAGATATGTCAGCGACTAATAGCTGAAGCCACAGTCAATAAAAAAGCCGGTTTTTTAAACCGGCTTTTTTGTTTTGCTACATGTGACTATTAACTGCCACCCTGATTATCGAAACTGACTTCGATATGGACTTTGCCAAATTCTGAGTCAAACGGCATCAGGATTTTCGGGCCATCGCATTTATGTGTAATGGTGTGGCCTTTACCAGATACGACAACCGGCGTGGCCATGGAGAACTCATAGCCTTTTTCGCCCAGAATGCGTTTTGCACCACCGGTGACCATATTGGTGATTTCACCGACCATGTCGGTAACTTCTTCATTGATGGTTTTAGGTTTTTCGCCGAGCATCCGGTTCATGATTTCCAGAGCCAACGACTCTTCAAAACTGACCGAAAAAGACCCTTTGGTTTGCGGGCCTATCATACCGATGAGGCCGGAAACATCGCCGCGCGCGACTTCATCTTTTTTAATTCTCGGTTGCCCTGGCACAATAGTCGTATTGGCCATAGTGCTCAGCACATTCACTAACGACGATAAGAATGGATTTACATACTCGACATTCATTGAAAAGACCCGCTGCTGTGTTTCGTCACTTGGCTATT
>CBFGPY010000682.1:0-2171 GCA_965650755.1 uncultured Chromatiaceae bacterium
GCTTGTTTCATCAGCGCCAATACATCAGTGAAAAGAGAATTGAAATGGCAGATGCAAAAAAATCCCAATCCGCGCCAAAGCAGTTAAAACCACTGCTCAGTGACCCAAGCTGCGCCTGGCCAGCCAGCGCATTGCATCTGGATAATCAGCTGTGTTTTGCGCTCTATTCCACCTCGCTGGCCATGACCAAAACTTATAAACCTCTGCTGGAGCACATTGGCCTGACCTACCCGCAATATCTGGTGATGCTGATTTTGTGGCAACAGGATGGCGTGGCCCTGCGCGATATCGCCGAAAAACTACATACCGAATCCGGCGCCTTAACCCCGGTATTAAAACGGATGCAGGAAATGGGTTTACTCATTCGCGCCCGCAGCCCACACAGCGAACGCACGCTGGAAATTCGCTTAACCGACGCAGGCCGTGCGATGCAGCAGGAAGCGCTGAAGATTAACCAGCATATCGCATTGAGTTGCGGCGATTCGCTCGCTGAAGTGACTGCACTGCGCGACCAGCTGATTAAGCTGCGGAAGACCTTGACGGCTTGATGGGTGTTGTGGACAGCTAGTCCAAAGTGCATGAGCTGATATTCAATTTGGCACGGTCAGCCAGAAAGGCTGGGAACTGTCTAGTTTATTGATGCGATCCAGCATCTGGATTGCGGGCACCCACCAGGGGTGCCCCTACAGTTCATCAGATTTCAGCTTTTGGCACAAAGCCACGCCACAGCTGGACTCTGCTAAACCCTACTTCTCCACACTCAGCATATATTTCGCCACTGCCAGCCGGGTTTCAGCGTCGAGGTAGTCCTGTTTTGGCATCGCTGGATAGTCTTCGCGTTTTTTCACCGGGTTGGCGATAAAGTCCGCCAGCGCCTGCGGGTCATCCATATACAAAGATTGGATCACCTGGACCGGTGGGCCAATTAAGCGGCCGGTGTAGGCATGGCAGCCAGTGCAAATGCCAAGGTAAGCGTATTTGCCCTTGTCCGCAGTAGCCGTATTCCGTAATGCGGCTGGTTGTTCCAGCAAATAGCTGGCAACAGTATCGGTATTGGTGAAGCTACAGGCCGGCCAGCTGCTGACGCCGGCGGTGACATAACGTTCTGGATTGGCGATACAGCTTTCGGTGACTTTACCGACGCGGACAATATCCGGCTCGCCTTGTTTCAGTTCAGCCCCGAGCAAAACTTTGGCTTCAGGAATAGTGTCAAAACCGTTGTGATACATCAGGTTATTGAGGATTTGGATTTTGTCCGGCGTTGGGTCTGATTCCGGGTCTAACTGGGCATTGGGCGCATTTTCGTGGTCGGTGATAATGATGCCAGCCACTTTGTTATCAACAATCAGGTTGTCTTCGAGGATTACATTGTCGGCCGCCATAATCAGGATACCAGTGCCGGCCGGAATGCCCGATACCATAGATCCCGGCGCGCCAAAGTTGGCGGTGTTGTTATTGCGGATCCAGTTGTTACGGATAATCACGGTGTGGGTGTCCTTGATAGGCAACCCGGGAGTGACAAAAGTAAGAATGCCGCCGGTGTTATTGTGGACAAAGTTGTTTTCCACCACGGCAAAGCGGCTGTTTTCAATTTCAATACCGGCCACGCTGTCGAACACTTCGTTGTTGGCGACATGAATATGGTCGCTCATACCGACATAAATGCCGGCGTCTTCAATCCCCGACACAATGTTGTGTTCAATCAGGCCGTTTTCGCCCAGCTGCGGGAAAATGCCGTACACACCAGTGTCGTCGATGATGTTATTGCGAATTTCAAAGTTATTGCCGGCCTGGCCCATGATGCCATTGCCTTTGTATTTGGTGATGAGGAAATTCTCAATCAGGATATTGTTGCCGGAATACAAAATGGCGTCGTTCAGGCGTTCTTCACCAAATAAACGCGGTCTTTTGCCGTCGATAATGACGCCACTTAAACGGATACTGTCTTTGTCGATGTAGACGGTTTCAATGTAATCGCCGGGCCAAACCTGGATCACATCACCGGGTGCCGCCGCTTTTACCGCATCCATAATCAGCATGCCGGGTTTTACCTGATGCACTTTGCCAGGCGGTGTGTCTGGCAGCACCGATTTCTTGGCATTGGTATTGGCACCAGCAACTTGCAGGCTGGCCTCTTGCACCACGGCCGCGGGTGCTTGTGGTTTTTGCCC
>CBFGPY010000683.1:0-2164 GCA_965650755.1 uncultured Chromatiaceae bacterium
ATATTGACCAGTTACAGCAGGTCGGCCTTGATATATTTGCGATCTCCGGCAAAGGGTATCGGTTGGCGCAGCCCTTGCAGTTGTTGGACATCACCCAGATTAAGCAGTGGCAGGCAACTGGAATGCCCGAGATTCTACTGCAGCATCTGACTGACTCAACGAACACTCAATTGTTAAAAAAACTGCAGGATGGCCAGATCCTGCAAAAAGGCCAAGCCATAGTTGCTGAGGCACAATCCGCCGGCAGAGGACGGCGGGGCAATCAATGGTATTCCCCTTTTGGTTGCAATCTGTATTTGTCGATGTACTGGCAACTGGAACAGGGGATCCAGGCAGCCATGGGGCTGAGTCTGGTGGTCGGCATTGCTGTCGCCAGATTGATTGAACGGTTGTATCGCTGTGAGATAAAGCTCAAATGGCCGAACGATTTATATGCAGGTCATAAAAAGCTTGGCGGCGTTCTGGTTGAACTGACAGGGCAAACCCATGCTGATTGTGATGTTGTTTTGGGTATTGGTTTGAATGTACAAATGCCGCCGTCCGGCGCTAATGTGATTAGCCAGGCTTTCACGGATTTGTCGGCGGAGGTCGACTGTTCAGTCAATCGCAATCATTTGGTGGCAATGTTGCAGCAGGAATTAGTCACAACTCTGCTTGTTTTTGAAAAAAAAGGTTTTGCTGTTTTCGCTGAAGAATTTAACCGACGTGATGAGTTTGCCGGGAGCAGCGTTCGCCTCAGTGGTGGCCAGGAGCCGCAATATGGTATTTGTTGCGGAGTTGATTCGCAGGGAGGGTTGCTTCTGCGCCAGGGCGAGCAACTGAAAAGTTATTACGGCGGTGAGCTGAGTTTACGAGGGCACAATGACTGACGGAATTTTACTGCTGGATATAGGTAATACCCGTGTCAAAGCCGTCTTTTACCTGCAAGGCCAGTTATCCGCATTGTCAGATTGCTCAGGCCCATTGCCTGTAAAACCTTCGGCAGTTTATTTTGCTTCCGTGGCGACAGATACACGGTTGGCACAATTAAAAGCAGATCTGCAGTTGACCAATATCCCATGGCATCAAATTCGCAGTGAGGCTAAAAAAGAGCAGTTAATAAACAGCTACGAAAAACCGGAAACTCTGGGGGTGGACCGCTGGCTTGCGATGCTGGGGGCGCAACAACATTATCCGGATACTGAACTGCTGGTGGTCGACGCCGGCACTGCACTAACTATCGACCACCTCAGCGCATCGGGTCAACATCAGGGCGGCTGGATTGTGCCAGGCATTCATATGCAGCAAAAAGCTGTGACGAATTATACTGCCAGGGTGTTTAATCGTGACCAGCAACAGTTTCAAATGGCTTTTGCGCAAGACACCGCCAGTTGTCTACAGAACGGTGTATTTGCCGCGATTTTGGCAGTGATCCGGCAGGCTAACCAGCTTGTGCCCCATGCAAAAATGATAATTACCGGTGGTGATGCAGCTGTATTAATGCCGTTTCTGGCAGGTTTACCAATAGAAATTGAGCCTTTGCTTATTTTTCGTGGTATGACCCGGTATATCGCAAATTAATCTGATTTGGCGATCTATTGAGCATTCAGTATAAAAATATTGGCTTTTTACTGATTTTCAGTTGCCACACCCAGATCATTCCACTAGAATTCGCAGCCACTGACGTAGCCGCTTTAGCTCAGTTGGTAGAGCAACTGACTTGTAATCAGTAGGTCATCCGTTCGACTCGGATAAGCGGCACCATTAGTGGAGGGGTTCCCGAGTGGCCAAAGGGATCAGACTGTAAATCTGCCGGCACTGCCTTCGAAGGTTCGAATCCTTCCCCCTCCACCATCTTCGCCAGTGAACAATAGCTACGAGTAGGCCGCGGGCATCGTATAATGGCTATTACCTCAGCCTTCCAAGCTGATGATGCGGGTTCGATTCCCGCTGCCCGCTCCAGACAGAAAATGCTGATATAGCTCAGGCGGTAGAGCGCATCCTTGGTAAGGATGAGGTCCCCAGTTCGATTCTGGGTATCAGCACCACTTCACAGTTTGCCTCCTCTTGCGATAATATCCACATCCGAATCTATACAACCGCCGTTTTTGCTTAAAAAGGGTCTACAACATGGCTAAGGCTAAATTTGAACGTAACAAACCGCACGTAAACGTAGGTACAATCG
>CBFGPY010000684.1:0-2164 GCA_965650755.1 uncultured Chromatiaceae bacterium
CTGCGTAATGCGCTGATTGTTACCCGCCTGCAGCAGCTGGCGCTGCGTGATACATTGACCGGGCTTGGCAATCGCCGGTTTTTTGACGATGCTATTCAAAAAGCTTTGCAGCTGACCGAGCGTAAACAGCAACCATTAGTGCTGATCCTGCTGGATTTAGATAACTTCAAACAGGTGAACGATAACTTCGGTCATCATGCCGGTGATGAAGTGTTACTGGCAGTGGCGGATGCCATGCGTAGTACACTGCGTGCCAGCGATAATCTGTTCCGCTTTGGCGGTGACGAATTTGCAGTGCTGTTAACGGCTGAGGATGCACAAAGTGCCGAATTAGTGGCGCACCGACTGGTGAAGGCCATTAGCCAGCATCATATCTGTGTAAAATTTGGCGTGTCCGCCAGTGCCGGCTTGGCGTCCCACCTGCACGATGAATCCGCTAAAGCGCTGTTTAATCGCGCTGACGCGGCCTTGTATGAAGCCAAGCAAAACGGTAAAAATGTAGTGCGGACGGCCTCTGCAGCATGTACGCCTGTCGCGGATGTGATGAACGGCTGAGGCTGGTTACTTTTTGATCTGCAGCTTAAAGTGCAGCCAGCTTTGTGCTTCCGCTGCAGAGCAGTGACTGGCAAACTCCGGCACTGCGACCACTTGTTTTTGCTGTCCGGCGATGATAAACGGCATGGAGCCACGTCGCCAGGGCGGCACTTCCCATAACTTACACCAATCTTTCAGCGCCTTACTGTGCGCATAGCCCACCGCTTTAAAACGCCGGTTCAGCTGACCCACACTCAGTTCAACAGGTTCAGACAGATGCACGGCAAGTGGCAGGCTACTCCACTCTGCGCCAGGTGTCTCGATGGACTGACTCCAACAAAACTGCCAACGCTGCCACTGGTGCAGCTGTTCCGGCAGCAACCTGAGATCCGGGGCTGTCGTTACATGGTCCTGTAGTTCATGCCGGTCCAACAGATATAACAAACCATTAAAACGCCGCAGCTGCCAGTCTCCCCACTGCAGTAGTGGCTGCGCATCTGGCGCTGAGCAAAGAAAAACCTGCACAAATTCACGGATTTGCTCGGCAGAGGGCACCAAATCATGGCGGCGGAAAAAATGCCGTAGCAATAAATCCCGTTGTGGATTCTGCAGTTTTGCCAGCGCAGTTAAATCCAGTTGTTGCTGACGCAGCAATGCAGGTAGATCAATGGCAAGCTGTTGTTGTTGATACTCCAGACTTTGCTGCAACAACTGACAGCTGCGGGCTGTCGTCTGGCTTATTGCCGGAAAACGTTGTTGCAGCAGAGGTAATATATGTTGGCGCAAAAAGTTGCGGTCAAAGTTATCATCCAGATTGCTTGGATCTGTGACATATGAGAGCTGATTTGCGTCAGCATATTGCTTTAGCTCGAGCCGGCTAAATTCCAGTAGTGGTCGCAGCAACACTGTGCCGGCAAACGGCTTCTGTGCTGCGATACCACTAAGGCCCGCTAAACCACTGCCACGCTTGAGCGCCAGCAACAGGGTTTCCAGCTGATCGTCGGCATGATGCGCGGTCAGCAGTGCAGTATCCGCATCCAGCAAGCCCGCTAAGGCCTGATAACGCAAAGTACGCGCTTGTTGTTCGATATTGCGCTGCGGATCTGTGAGCTTTACATGGCAGACCTGACAATCAACCTGTAACGCCGCGGCCTGGGCCTGACAAAAGTTGGCCCATTCGTCAGCCTGCGTTTGCAAACCATGGTGCACATAAGCTGCGCTGAGCGCAAAACCCGCGCTGGCACGCAGACTCGCCAGCAAGTGCAGCAACACCATCGAATCCAGCCCGCCACTGAGCGCCAGCAAAACCCTGGGCTTGCCGGCAGCGGCCAGTGCAGTCAGCACAGCCTGCTGCAGACGAAATTGCAGTTGCGTTAAATTAGGGTCAGATTCACTGCTTGCCGTCATCGGGATAAAAAAGCCGCCTGACGGCGGCTTTCCTTGTTGCGTTATCAGCAATAACCGAAGGACATCAGACGTTTATAACGCCGGTCCAGTAATTCGGCCACTGAGAGTTTGTCCAGCTTGGCCAAATCACGTAACAACGCGGCTTTGACGCCTTGAGCGATTTGCTCGTGCGAGCGGTGTGCGCCGCCGAGCGGTTCATTGATGATTTCATCAATCAAGCCAA
>CBFGPY010000685.1:0-2164 GCA_965650755.1 uncultured Chromatiaceae bacterium
GGTATTCATTAAGTGAGCGGCTTACTATCAGTGGTAGTCATTTCAAACTTGTTTTAAATATCGGCAATACGAAATCCGTCGCCAAGCGGGTGACGCTAAAGGATGTGATTTCAATACGACTATTGCCAATCTAAATCTAATTGAGCTTGCTCAGCCTGACTTTTTAAACCGACATGAATACCGACCAAACGTACTGCTTTGCCTTGGCCGCGTTGCCAGGCTTGAGTCAACAACTGCTGCAGCAGTTGAAAACATAATTCAGGATGTTGCCGCTCTATAGTTGTTTGATGAAAGTCTTGGAATTTTAATTTAATGCCCACTTTGTGGATGTGTTCCTGTGCGCCGCACCGTTCAATTCTTCGTAGTAGTTTCTGATACATGTCGGCAAGTGGCTGTAGACTTTGTTCAGGTTGAGACAAGTCCTGACTGAAGGTTTGTTCTACTGCGACTGACTTTCGTTCGCGTTCTGTGTGAACAGCGCGATGGTCAATTCCCTGACTGCGTTCTAACAGAACTTCGGCAAAACTGCCGAACTCCCGCACCAACAGAGGCAGATCTACATTCTGCACGTCGCTGCAGCGATGCAGCCCGAATTTAGCCAATTTTTCTGCGGTTTTTTGCCCAACGCCAGGTATTTTACGCAGTGGCAGATGGGCGACAAAGGCACTGACCTGGTCAGGAGGTATCACAAATAAACCATCAGGTTTGTTTTCATCACTGGCAATTTTTGCCAGAAATTTATTCGGTGCAACACCGGCTGAGGCCGTCAGGCCGGTTTCCTGAAAAATGGTTTGGCGAATATGTTCGGCGATACGCGTTGCGCTGCCCTGAAACATGTCGCAATCAGAAACATCAAGATAAGCTTCATCCAGAGACAACGGCTCAACTGTGTCGGTATACCGATGAAAAATTGCCTGGATACAGGTACTCACCGCTTTGTATTTTTCCATGTGGCCGGGGATCAAAATCAATTGCGGGCAGAGTTTAAACGCCTGGCCTGTAGGCATCGCAGAACGTACGCCAAAAGCCCGGGCTGGATAATTACAGGTACTGATCACACCCCGTTCTGTTCTGCTGCCACCTATGGCAAGTGGGACATGTTGCCAGGCAGGGTTGTCCCGCATTTCGACTGCAGCGAAAAAACAATCCATGTCGATATGAATAATTTTGCGCATTATTAATGATAGCTGTATGAATATACAGCTATCATAGCCAGAATAAACTATCTGTAAAGGGCTTGTGGCAAGTTGCGGAAAAAAACTGGCTTTCTCTGACAATATCAGCTTTCTAACTGCTCTGATGTGCAAAAGAATGCATATTTATGGATGTTCAGACGTCTAATTTTGCAGTGCAGACTGGTCTCATCCGGTGTATCATACCGCGCAGTTTTTGTATCTTAATTTGCGACTGTGCCAAAGCAGGAGAAACCATGTTAAAGCGTGAAATGTCGATTGCCGATTTTGATCCACAATTATGGCAAGCTATTGTTGATGAAACTCAGCGTCAGGAAGATCACATTGAGCTGATCGCTTCTGAGAACTACTGCAGCCCACGTGTGCTGCAGGCCCAAGGTTCACAGCTGACCAACAAATATGCCGAAGGTTACCCGCATAAACGCTACTACGGTGGTTGTGAATACGTTGATATCGCTGAAGATTTAGCTATCGCTCGTGCCAAAGAACTGTTTGGTGCTGATTATGCGAACGTCCAGCCACATTCTGGTTCTCAAGCAAACTCGGCGGTGTTTCTGGCGCTGTTAAACGCTGGTGATACCATTCTCGGTATGAGCCTGGCGCACGGTGGTCACCTGACTCACGGCGCAACGGTCAGCTCATCAGGTAAGCTGTACAAAGCTGTACAGTACGGCCTGCACCCGGAGACTGGCGTAATTGATTATGATCAGGCTGAAGCGTTGGCGCTTGAACACAAACCAAAACTGATCATTGCCGGTTTCTCGGCGTATTCAGGGATTGTTGACTGGCAACGTTTCCGTGACATCGCGGACAAAGTTGGTGCTTACCTGATGGTCGATATGGCACACGTCGCAGGTTTGGTTGCTGCAGGTTTATATCCAAACCCAGTGCCAATTGCTGATGTAGTGACTACGACCACACACAAAACACTGGCTGGTCCTCGTGGTGGTCTGATTCTGGCACGCAAAAAC
>CBFGPY010000686.1:0-2163 GCA_965650755.1 uncultured Chromatiaceae bacterium
TAACATCTGGTCAATTTGGCTGACGCACTGTGGCCATATGCTAAAATGGCGCCGTTGCAAAGTACGAGGTTGAAGTTGAATCACACCGAACAAGACATCTATTGGATGCAATATGCCATTGCGCTGGCCGCCAAAGCCGAAGCGGCCGGCGAAGTACCGGTTGGGGCAGTGTTGGTTAAAGACGGCCAGGTGCTTGGCGAGGGCTGGAATTTATCCATTAGTTGCCACGACCCGACAGCACATGCCGAAATGCAGGCTATCCGCCAGACTGGGCAAATGCTACAGAATTACCGGATGCTGGATTGTACTTTATATGTGACTTTGGAGCCTTGTGCTATGTGTGCCGGCGCTTTAGTGCACAGCAGAGTGAAGCGGCTGGTGTATGGCGCCACGGACCTGAAAGCAGGTGCTTGCGGTTCAGTGTTTGATATTGTGCGTCATCCCTTGCTGAATCATCAGCTGGACGTGACGGCCGGGGTGCTGGCTGATGCCTGCGCGGCGCAGTTATCTGGTTTTTTTCAGAAACGGCGGGCGGAACAAAAAGCGCTGAAACTCAGAAGTAAAAGTGCAGAACCTCAGACACAAGCCTCAACACCAGCAGACAGAGGCGAATTCAATAACTGATTATATTCACGTTGCCGGCGAAACAGCTTCAACACCGCCATATTACGTTTAATCCGGCGCCGGCTGGAGCCCACATCCATCAATCGGCGTTTGCGTAACATCTTTGGTTTCTTGCGTCTTAACATGCCTGATTCCTTAAACTGAATGCCGCCACTATAGGGAAATCAACCCGCATCAGCAAGACTGCTGGTGCGACCTTGTCGGGTTGGAATGTCTTATTGCTGTTTTGGTTCAGATTTTTTGCTTGCTGTGTTGGCTTTCTGTGTTGTTTTTTTCACCGGGGCCGGTTTTTTATTGCTGGCCGGCGTCACAGCCGCCGGCGCCGATTTTTGTTTCAGCTCCGCCTGTTTGCGCTCATCGACCCACAGCAGCGTGTCGTAATAACGACGGATATTTTCGACGTAATACACTGCCATATCACCGCGGGCATAACCAGTGCGGGTTTGCCGGTAATATTTGCGCTGGCGCAATAGCGGTAGCCGCTGTTTCACTTCCGCCCAGTTGTCAGCGTTGGCGCCATCTTTTTCCGTTAATAAACGTGCGCTTTCGACATGACTCAGGCCCAGGTTATAAGCCGCCAAAGCAAACCAGAGCCGGTCCGGCATCGGGATGCGCTCTGGCAACCGGTCCAGCATCCGCTGCAGATAACGGCTGCCGCCTCTGATGCTTTGCGCCGCATCAACCCGGCTGGAGACTTTCATCAGGTTGGCGGTATCGACAGTTAACATCATCATGCCGACCACGCCCTGCGGGCTGCGCGCTTTGGGATCCCAACGTGATTCCTGATAGGCAAGTGCCGCCAGTAAGCGCCAGTCCAGCGCACCGGCATGTTGTTCAAAGATGTTTTTATAGCGCGGCAGGGTTCGGTCTATGGCTTCGATGTAATCCAGCGTGTCGGCATAGTTAAAACGGCGCACATGGCCAAAATATTTATCTTCCAGCGTCAGTAAATCTGCGCCTTCGTAGCTGCGGCCAAAAAATTCGATCAGCACAGCGTATAGCGAATCGTCATTATTTTTAGGCAATAGCCAGGCGACTGGTTGCTGACGTTTCAGCGTTAAAGCCACGCCGAGGTTGGGATAAAAACGCTGATTAATCGCCAACATGTGGGAATCGGCCAGGGTGTAGGCGATCTTGCCTTCAGCGACTTTTTGCAGCAGCTCCGTTGGGTCGTCGGTGTCGTTGAGTTCAATTTGTAACTGCGGTTCAGTGGTTTTCAGTGCCAGCAGCGTTTCAGCCTGACTGGAACCTTTGAGCACCACGATAGGACCGGACAAATCCTGCAGTGACTTCGGCCGGCGCTTTTGCTGGCCAAATACCAGTACTTCGTCGGCCAGCTGATAAGCCGGCGCCAGCCGGTATTTTTGCTGCAGCGCTTCAGAGATAGTGGAACCGCTGGCGATTAAATCAATATCGCCATTACTGAGTTTCACTAACAGCTCATCGATAAAAAACGCAGGCACCAGTTCGAGTTTCACGCCCAGTTTGTCAGCTAACGCCTGCGCCAGCTCATATTCGTATCCGGTGGCGCCATCCGGG
>CBFGPY010000687.1:0-2163 GCA_965650755.1 uncultured Chromatiaceae bacterium
CAGGATTTATTGCGCGGCGTTGTAGTCAACCTGAACGTGCTGGATGATGCATTAAAGCCTTTTGTTGAACGTCCGTTTGAAGAAATCGATTTGGTAGAAAAAGCTATTCTCCGGGTGTCGGCTTATGAACTGAAGTTCCGTCCTGATGTGCCATATAAAGTGGTGATCAACGAAGCGATTGAACTCGCCAAAGCCTTCGCCGCCGATGACAGTCATAAATTCGTCAACGGCATCCTCGATAAAGCAGTCAGGCTACTGCGACCAAACTGATGGAGAGCCGGCGAAAGTCGGCTTTTTTATGCACGAGTTTGAACTGATTGAACAATGTTTCGCCCGCTCTGGTTATCGTCGCAATGACGTTAGTATCGGTGTTGGCGATGATGGTGCCGTGATCCAGGTCCGCGATGGCTTTGATCTGGTGGTAACCACAGACACCATGGTGCAAGGGGTACATTTTTTCCCCGATGTAGATCCACGCTCGCTTGGCCATAAACTGGTTGCGGTCAATGTCAGCGATTTGGCGGCAATGGGCGCTGAGCCTTGCTGGTTATCGCTTGGCCTGACCTTGCCAGCTGTAGATGATGAATGGCTGAAAGCTTTTGCTGAAGGCTTGAGTGAAACAGCTGATTATTACAATTGCCAGCTGGTGGGCGGTGATACCACACGTGGCCCATTAACGCTGACCTTATGTGCCAAGGGTATAGTGCCACGTGGTAAAGCACTGAGCCGCGCCGGCGCCAAGACCGGCGACTATATCTACGTCACCGGCACTTTAGGTGACGCGGCTTTTGGTCTGCAAGTGGAACAGGGCAAGGCTGAGGTTAGTAAAAAACACCGTGGCCATGTGATGCAGCGTTTTCATTACCCAACTGCCCGGGTGGCTATAGGCCAGGCGCTACGCACTATCGCCAGTAGTTGTATGGATATCTCTGACGGATTATGCGGTGATTTACCGCATATCCTGAAACGGTCCAATGCCGGCGCAATTATTGATATCGGTAAAATTCCGATGTCACAGGCGCTGAAAGACAGCTGCGACTGGCAGCAGGCGCTGAAGTTTGCTTTATCCGGCGGTGAGGATTATGAGTTGCTGTTTACGGTCCCAGAAGACAAACGCGGCTCGCTGGAAGTGTTATTGTCACCTTATGGGGTCCCGGTAACCTGTATCGGCCGTATCACCGGTGCAACCGGTAAACTCGAATTACGGCATCTGGATCAGCCTTTTAGCTATCAGCACAGCGGATATCAGCATTTTTGATGAGAAAACAACCTTTTAATCTGCGGCGCTGGCAGCACCTGGTCGCAACGGGGCTGGGCTCAGGTCTCGCGCCTTTTGCTCCTGGTACTTTTGGTACTTTGGCCGCTGTGCCACTGGTCTTTGCACTGGCGCAGCTGCCGCTGTTGTGGTCTGCCGCGCTGGTCCTGGTGCTGGCAGCACTCGGTGTCTATGTGAGCGAGATCACCAGCCGCGACTTGGGCGTCGAAGACCATGGTGGCATCGTCATCGACGAGGTCGTAGGTTTTGCTTTGACCATGTGGGCGTTACCGTTGGAATGGCCTTGGTTGCTGGCCGGCTTTTGCCTCTTTCGGTTGTTGGATATTGTAAAACCCTGGCCGGTACGGTTTTTTGACCAGCACGTCACCGGAGGTCTGGGGGTGATGGCAGATGACATCGTCGCCGGAGTGCTGGCTTGTTGCTTACTGCATGGTGTATCGTTAGCGCTGTAAGCTCCGTTTTCACGGTTCACAGGTTGCTATGCTTCTGAAACAATTCTGTTTTTTCCTGATTCTATCGATGTTCGCCAGCCATTCAGTGCTGGCGGCAGAGTCAGCCACACAATCTATTTACGATTATGACATCAAGCAATGGACTGCAGTTGACGGCTTGTCTAATAACTCGGTCCGCGCGGTCACTCAGGACCAGCAGGGGTATCTGTGGGTTGGTACTTTGGAGGGCCTCAACCGCTTTGACGGCAGCCATTTCGAAAGTTTCAGTAGTATCAACACCAGACGGCAGTTGATCGGCAACGTCATCACACGGCTTTATACTGATAGTCAGGGCTATATTTGGGTCGGTACTATGACAGGCTTGTCTGGCCTGAATAGCCGGGAGCTGAAGTTCGACCGTTACAATATCCTCGGTGAAGTGACAGCTATTGCTGA
>CBFGPY010000688.1:0-2160 GCA_965650755.1 uncultured Chromatiaceae bacterium
AATAATGCCTTTATGAAACACCGAGGCTGCGAGCGCGCCATCGACGTCGGCGTCGCGAAACACGTCGATAAAATGCTGCACCGCGCCGGCGCCGCCGGAAGCTATCAACGGCACCTGGCAATACTGGCGCACTAGGGACAACTGCGCTAAATCATAGCCCTGGCGCACACCGTCCTGATTCATGCAATTCAGTACAATTTCACCGGCGCCACGGCGCTGCACTTCTTCCACCCAATCGAGCAACAACCAGCGTGTTTTCTGGCTGCGGGATTCATCGCCGGTATATTGATACACCTGATATTGACCCGTGGTGGCATCAAAATAGCTGTCGATGCCAACCACCACGCATTGTTGACCAAAGGCGGCATTCAGCTCGCTAATCAGTTCCGGACGCGCCAGCGCCGGGCTATTGACGGAGATTTTGTCCGCACCCAGTTCAAGAATTTTACCGGCGTCGGCTACCGATTTAATGCCGCCGGCGACACAAAACGGGATGTCGATCACTTCGGCAATTTTACGTACCCAGCTTTTGTCGACAACGCGGCCGTCGCTGGAGGCGGTGATATCGTAAAACACCAACTCATCAGCACCTTCTTCTGCGTAGCGGGCGGCGAGTGGCACTATGTCACCAATGATTTCATGGTTGCGAAATTGCACGCCCTTCACGACGACGCCATCGCGTACATCCAGACAAGGAATTAACCGTTTTGCCAGCATGCGATCGCCTCCTCAATACTGAATTTGCCTTCCAGCAAAGCGCGACCGAGGATCACGCCGGCGACGGGCGACGGCTTGCCGGCTTGACTGCGCAAGCTGCGGATATGGTCTAAGTGGCCAACACCGCCGGACGCTTGCCAGGCGATGCTGGGATACTTCGCGGCAAGTTCGTGATACAGCCCAACGTTTGGCCCTTGTAAAGTGCCATCACGACTGATGTCAGTGCAAAGCACGTGGCGCGCGCCTGCGTCCAGCATGCCATCCAGCACCTGTTCCAGCGTGATACCTGAGGCTTTGATCCAGCCGTGGCTCGGCAGGGTTTTTTCGCCTTGTTCGTTAATGGATACGTCCAGCGCCAGCACAATGCGTTCGCCGCCGTATTGCCTGAGCCACTGCTGCACCAAAGCGCTTTCGCGAATCGCCAGCGATCCAATCACCACACGGCTGGCGCCGGCTTCTAACAAAGTGACTAAATCGGCTTCGCTGCGCACACCACCGCCCACCTGGACCGGTAACGGGCTTTGTTGCATCAGTTCGCGTAGCAACGCAGTCTGGCGTTTGCTGGCATCTTTGGCGCCGGATAAATCCACCAGATGTAACACACCAGCGCCGGCTGCGGCATAGCGGTCACGTAGCTCAAACGGCGTTTGGGTGTAGTGAGTGGTCTGGTCATAACTGCCCTGATACAGGCGCACCGTCTGACCATCAATTAAATCTATTGCCGGGATTATCATTGTTGTTCCTGTGCTCAGTCTGGCGCACGCAGTGATTGCGCGTCCAGCTGTATGAAATTCTGTAAAAGGCGGGCGCCGACTTTGCCGGAGCGCTCCGGGTGAAACTGCATACCGAGAAAATTACGCCGGCCAATCACTGCTGCAAACTTGCTGCCGTAGTCACAGCTGGCGAGCATATAAGGCGAAGGTTGCACCGCGAAACTATGCACAAAGTAGACATAATCTGCTGCTGTGATGCCCTGTAGCAGTGGATGCGCAGGGCTTTCTACCTGCAGCGTATTCCAGCCCATATGCGGTAAACGCAGGCCTTTTGCTTCAAGCGGTGCCACCTGACCCGGAATTAACCCCAGGCACTCTACATCGCCCTCAGCCGAGTGTTCGGTCAGCAGCTGCATACCGAGGCAAATGCCGAGCACCGGTTGCGTCAGTTGCTGTAAGGTGCTGCGCAGGCCTTTGGCGTCGATATTGGCCATCGCTTGTTTGGCCGTGCCTACGCCAGGAATAATCACTTTGTCTGCGGCGCGGATAAATGCCTGATCTGCGCTAATCTGCACCTCAGCCCCCAGGCGCTGCAGTGCGCAGAACACTGAGGTGATATTGGCGCAGCCGGTATCGACAATCACCAGCTGCGGTTTGTTTGCTTGCAAAGTCATGTCAGAGCACACCTTTACTGCTTGGCAGCGCATCGCCGGATTTCAAAATGGCTTGA
>CBFGPY010000689.1:0-2156 GCA_965650755.1 uncultured Chromatiaceae bacterium
CGTGGCCGCCGTTGCGTTCCGCTTCGCGGCCCATGCGCTGCCACAGAGGGTGATCGTACTGCTGATACCAGGGCGTCATATCCATATCCCATTCATGGTAGCTGCCGCCGCGGCCACCGGTTTCCAGCGCGATGCGGTTCGGGAAACCGGCAAACACGCCGTTGGTGCCCTGAATCAGGTTATGCCGGCTATATGGCCGCGGTGTGGTGGTGTCATGCTGCAGCATGATAGTGCGGCCCTGCACCGTTTTGATAATACTGGTATTGATGTCGCCGCAGTTGTATTTGATTTGGTTGCGCGGATGGTCGGCCGGAAATTCGCGTTTGGCATATTCGGCGCGGCCAATCGCCGGCGAGCTGACTGAGTTCAGGAAATCGAACCGATCGCCACGGTTAATGCCCATATATTGCGCGACCGGGCCTAAGCCGTGGGTTGGATACAAATTGCCGTTTTGCCGCGCTTCTTCAAAAGTACGCCATGAGCCGGTTTTACGCTCTACCTCCTTGATTTGCCAACGCAATTCGTGGATGTAGGCCGCCTCACCATGCAGAAGTTCACCAAACAGACCCTGGCGCACCATATTCAGCACCATCAGCTCGTCGCGGCCATAACAGACGTTTTCCAGCATCATACAGTTCAGTTGAGTCGCTTCGGCCGTGTTGACCAGATCCCACATCTGCTCAATTTCCAGTGCCATCGGCACTTCAACAAAAGCATGTTTGCCGGCGAGCAGCGCCGCTTTTGCCATCGGGTGATGCAGCGCCCAAGGCGTGGCTATCACCACGATATCGACATCCTGCCGTGCTAATAACTGATGATAGCTGTCGGGGCTATCGCCGAAATACGCCGGCTGTGGTTTGGCCATTTTGTCGAACAGGCCACGGGCACGCTGCAAGGTTTCCGGGTCAGTGTCACAAATCGCCGTGATACGCGCGCCTTCAATCTGGCTGAAATGGCTGATATAACCAACGCCGCGTTCACCAACGCCAATCAGGCCAACCCGCACCTCCGCCATCGCCGGCACCACCAGCCCCATCACGGATTTGCCTTTGGCGGCAGGCACTGCGCCGGCTGGTTTCACCCCTTGCTGACTGCAGGCCGCGGCAACACCCAGTGCTGCAGTGGCCATTGAAGCTTTCATAAAACTGCGCCGGTCAAAATTCGCCATAACTCTCTCCTGTGATGAGGGCTCAGCCAGTGTTGCCGCGGACTAAAGCCCCGCCAGACCTGACTGTTTTTATCAGTTGATAGCTTGGGTATAACACAAATAAAAATACTTTGAAATACTTTCGATTTGTTTCGATATAAATTTGCGACCAGCGGCCGTTACAACACAAACAGCGTGAGCCCACAGGTCAGCGCTTTATCTCTTCAACTGAGCGGCAAAAATAAATTCAATAAAATTCATGCACATAGAAATAAATTAAAAAATATTTGTCACACTTTCTGCGGCAGCCGGCACTAGGAAGTAACAGTAATCGCAAGGAGTTCAATATGTTTAAATGCACCAATCCCACCACTGCCGTTCGTTTGTCGATGATCCCAACCATTTTTGTTGCTGTTTTTGTGGCGAATCAGTCCGGCCATAGCCACGCCGCACCGGCGCCAAAAGCGGTCACAGCGCCGGTTGCAGTCAGCGCAGTGGCGAGCGCAGCAGCAGCACCAGGTTTTAGTGTCGAAGTGATTGGCCAAGGCCGGCCGGTGCTTTTAATTCCGGGGCTGATGTCGTCTCCGGCCGTCTGGCAAAGCACTGTTGATGCGCTAAAAACGGATCATCAGCTGCATCTGATCCACCTGGCTGGATTTGCCGGCAAAGCAGCGCGTACAGGCATGCAGCCGGACAGTTCGCTGCTTAGTGCCGTGCAGCAGGAATTATTGGCCTATATCGCGGCAAAACAGCTGCAGCGGCCGGCGGTGATTGGCCATAGCCTGGGAGGTTTTCTGGCGTTTGCGCTGGCAAGCCAGGCGCCGGAGCAAATCGGCCCTGTTGTCTCGGTGGATGGTCTGCCTTATCTGGCGCCAGTATTTACCCGTAACCCGGCGACCACTGCGGCACAGATGCAAAACCAGGCCGCACAAATCAGCATGCAATATGGCGGGATGAGCAAAGCCCAGCTCAGCCAGGCCACGGCACAAGGCCTGTTTATTCAGGCAAC
>CBFGPY010000690.1:0-2155 GCA_965650755.1 uncultured Chromatiaceae bacterium
GATGTTGCTAATTTAAGCAAAGTGTCATATTGATGGGTTAGGTTGTTATCAAATAACCCCATCAAACCCAGAGGACACCATGAAACCTTTTGCCCCGATATTCACCGCCATAGCGCTGTGCTGCGCCATGCAAGCTCAGGCCAAGCTGCTGATCAGCGAAGTGCTGTATGACGCGCCAAATAACGACAGCACCGAAGAATTTATCGAAATTTTTAATGATGGCTGCAGCGCCGTCAGTCTGAGCGGCTATAGCCTGGCCGACAATGGTGGCAGCTTTAACTTAACCGGCAGCATCGGCGCCGGCAGTTATTTTGTGGTGGCGAAAAACAGCGCTGCGCTGCAGAGCTTAACCGGCAAAGCCGCCAATCAGTCCGGCCTGACTTTGGCGCTGGGTAACAGCGGCGATTACGTCAAATTACGCCAGGGCACTACCGAACTGGATTCAGTCGCGTTTGAAAATGCCATCAGTGGCTGGGCTATTGAAGCCATTGATAAATCGCTGGCGCGCAAAAACGTCGCCGACAGCAATACGGTCAGCGACTGGCAGGTCAGCAGCAATGCCGGCAATCCGGGCACTGGCACTTTGACTGCCAGCTGTGGCGGTGGTGACACTGGCGGTGGCGATACCGGTGGTGGCACCGGCGACACCATCAATCTGCCCACTTATTACGTTAATACCAGCGGCAAAAGCGGTGAAGCGTTAAAAACGGCACTGAATAATGTATTGCGCGGCCATCTGCGTTTCAGCTACGCCGAAGTCTGGGACGCGATTAGTTATACCGACGAAGACCCGGCTAACACCAGCAATGTGATTTTGTTGTACGCCGGCCGTTCGCAGGCAAAAACCTTCCGTGCCGGCACTTCAAGCTCACTGGACGCCTGGAACCGCGAACATGTCTGGGCCAAAAGCCATGGTTTTCCGAATGAATCACAATATGCACATACCGATTTACACCATTTAAGACCAGAAGATGTGTCGCTGAACTCTACGCGTGGCAATAAAGACTTTGATAACGGCGGCACTGCAGTCGCTGAAGCGCCGGCCAATAAAACCGACAGTGACAGCTTTGAACCGCGTGCAGCAGTTAAAGGTGACGTCGCCCGGATGCTGTTTTATATGGATGTGCGCTATGAGGGCGCCGACGACAGCGGTACTCCGGATTTAGAAATTCCAAACGTGGCACCGACCGGCAGTACAGCGCCACAAATGGGCAAACTCTGTACGCTGGTCGCATGGCATTTGGCTGATCCGGTCGACAGTTTCGAACAGCGTCGCAACAACCGCATTTATGAACTGCAGAAAAATCGCAATCCCTTTATTGATAACCCGCAATGGGTGAAAGCGATTTATGGCCCGGCTTGCGGCCTGTAACTGACATGCAAACCGCCGGCTCCTGTCAGGTGCCGGTGGTTTGCTTTGCAACAGAACCAGGGTTTGCGCAACAAAATGTAACTGAAGACTTGTGTTCTACGCTGTTTTTGGCAGCCTTTACACCATCATTTTTGAACGACAGTGAGGCCTTCAGTGGCAGAAAATCAAAGAAAAATGACGCCTGAAATGATCATGGCGGTCTCCGCGTTATTGGTGTCGCTGGTCACTGCGGCAGCCACTATTCATTCGGCTTACACCAGCCGGGCTTATGCCCGGGCCTCGTTGTGGCCCAGCCTTGGCGGCGGGGTCAGTTATAACGACACCGGCTTTCGGTTTTTATTGATGAACCGTGGCACTGGTCCTGCGATCATTCAGAGTATGCGGGTGCAATATGATGGCAAGCCGATACAGAGTTGGCAGCAATTACTTGACCAGTTTGATCCAAAATTTAACGGCAGCTGGGGCTCGTCTTTTGCCAGCCGCATTACGTTGCCAGCCAATCAGATGCTGGATGCGCTGACTGTGAGGGATAAAAAACTGGCGCACCAGATGTTTGAGGCCAGTGACAAGTTAAAAGTCGAAATTTGTTATTGTTCTGTCTATGACGAGTGTTGGACCACTTCGGACGTATTGCAACAAAATCAGCCTGTTGCACAATGCCCGGACCGGACTGAGTGGGATTTTGCGAACTAACACACCCTAATGCTGTTACCCGCTGATTTTCAATTCGCTGACTTATCCAGCTGCCGCGGATCCTGAACTCTGCCTTGCTTTTCGCGGCCA
>CBFGPY010000691.1:0-2151 GCA_965650755.1 uncultured Chromatiaceae bacterium
CCGATTGACCTGTACAACAAATACTGGCCGATGCGCAGTTATACACCACCGGTCCCGCCGGCCAAATTTGTGCATGATGAAGCAAACCGCACCGGGCAGGCGATCAGCTCCATGGTTGCAGCAGGCTGCATTGTCAGCGGCGCTATCGTCTATCACTCCATTCTCGGTTACAACGTGCACGTACACAGCCATGCCTATGTCGAGAAGAGTGTGCTGATGGGGAATAACGATATTGGCCGCGGTTGCCGTATTCGCCGCGCTATTATCGACAAAGACGTGAAGATTGCGCCGGGCACTGTCATAGGCGAAGATCCGGTTTTGGACAGACAGCGCTTCCATGTCTCGCCGGATGGTGTTGTGGTGATCCCAAAAGGGGCTATGGTCGGGTTTGATTAAGGAGTTGGCATGCGCTTGGCGTTTATCTGTAGTGAATTTGAAGGGTTGCTGAAAACCGGTGGTTTGGCCGACGCAACCCGTGGTCTGGCCAAAGCTTTGCAGCAGGCCGGACATTCTGTACAGATAGTGATGCCGAGGTATGGCGCTTTGTATGGCGTCGGTTGCACACCTGAGTGGCAGTCGCTGTACTTTAATCTTGGAACTCAGACTTATGGCTGTGCAGTCCGGCACACAGTGGTCGATGATATTCCGGTGGCGCTGATTGAACACCACCAGTTTTTTCAGCGGCCGCGGCCTTATGATGATGGCGAACAGCCATATCCGGACAACCTCGAACGTTTTGCCGTGTTCTGCAAAGCAGCGCTGGAATATCTGGCGCAGCAAGCAGAACCTGTTGATATCGTGCATGGCCATGACTGGCAAAGTGCACTAGCCAGTTGTTACCTCAAAGAAATGCGCCAAGGTGCGCTGTGCAATAGCAAGTTTGTGCTGACCATACATAATGCTGCTTATCAACAAGGATTTGGCCGTCACGAACTGGCTTTACTCGGCCTTGCACACTGGCAGCTGCCGGCTGATTTGCCCACCACCTTGCTGGCGCTTGGATTATGGCAGGCCGATGCAGTCAATACAGTGAGTCCCGGCTATCGTGACGAATTGCTATCTGAACCTGCTGCGAACGGTTTATCTGCCTGGTATCAGCAAAAGCAGCAGCAATTTCGTGGCATTTTAAATGGCTGCGACTATAGCCGCTGGGACCCGGCGACGGATTTCAGCTTAGTGGCGCGTTACGATGCCACTGATCTGAGCGGGAAGCAGCAATGTAAGGCTGAGCTCAGACGCCAGACCCAGCTTGCAGAAAGCAAAGAGCCATTGTTTGTTAGTGTCAGCCGGGTTACAGGCCAAAAAGGCTTTAGCTTATTGATCCCGGCGTTACAGCGTTTTTTAGCCAGCACTGCAGTACAAGTGGTGGTGATGGGAACTGGCGAACAGCAATTTATTCAGCCGCTACGCCAGCTTGAGCAGCAGTTTCCCCAACAGTTTCGGTTACTGGAAGGTTTTGATGAACCGCTGTCGCATCAGGTAGAGGCCGCCGGTGATTTTTTCCTGATGCCAAGCCTGTTTGAACCTTGTGGCCTGAATCAGATTTACAGCCTGCGCTATGGCACCGTGCCGCTCGTGCGTGCGACCGGTGGTTTAAAAGACACGGTGGTGGGGTTACCAGTCCGTGGTGCAACCGGCATCGTATTCGAAGAACCTAGCGTTGACGCGCTGTTTGATGCAATGCAGCAAGCCCTTGCCCTGTATCAGAACAAACGCAAATATCGCAGTGTGCAACAACGTGGCATGGCGCAGATATTTGACTGGCAGCAGGCGGCTGGTGCTTATCTGCAATTTTACCAAAGCATTTTAATGGTTTAATGCGCTGAAAAATAAAAGGTTTAGCTTGAAAATAACGCATTCAGCTGCAGCCGGGGCAAATGATGTTGTCGTTTCAAGCTGAAGTTTGCTAGCCTTAGCGGGACTTTCTTAAGGGTTTATTTATGGATGCCATTACCTTATTAACTACCCGCTATTCCTCTTCCCGGCTCACCGAGCCGGCGCCACAAGGCGAATCTTTACAGCTGATTAAACAAGCGGCATTACGGGTGCCGGACCATGGCGGCCTGCGTCCCTGGCGTTTTGTGGTCTTTACCGGAAAGCAGGCGTTGTCCAAACTCGGTGATATTTTTGCCGAGGCTGCACTGGAAGAAG
>CBFGPY010000692.1:0-2151 GCA_965650755.1 uncultured Chromatiaceae bacterium
ATGAACTTTTGAATAAGCTGGGGCTATTCTACATCTGGTCAAGGCGTAGGAAAACCCCGGTTTTGATCCTGATTTTCCTATCCGGAACTAACGGCATACTCTGTCGTTTGTAACATGGTAACCGCAATACACTGCAATAATGCGGAGGGCTTGACTGAAGTCTGTGTGAGGGGTTCGTACAGAGGCCAAGCGGTAACGAAAAAAGAAGGAGACTGAACATGACTAAAACAATTATTCTTTCCGGTGCAGCTGTACTGGCGCTGGGTGCATTTGTGGCCGGTGTGACGCCTGCCCATGCAGATAAGGTCAAAACAACGACAACAACGACGACAACTATGCCTGACCCGGCAGGTTCAGGCACTGTGGAACGCACCACGGTTGTCGAAGAAAAAGAAACAACGCCTGTAACAGTGACAAAGACAACAGCTGTCACACCAAAAATCATTGAGGGTGCTATCCCTGTGAACTTCGCTTATCTGGACGTAAATGCTGACGGTATTCTGTCCCGTAAAGAAGTGGGTGAGAAGTTGTTCTTCCTGTTCGATACAGACGGCAACAAAGTCATCGATAACGTAGAGATCAAGAAAAACCAGGTTATTACATTGGTGCCGCTGGAAAAGACGCAATTAACTATGATTGACTTTGACGATGACGGCAAAGCAGACGTTGTAGACGTAACGTCAGACCAATTTATGGATTATTCCATGCTGAACCGTTTCGATAAGGACAATGATGGTCTGAGCGCTGAAGAATTTATCGGTCACTCTGCCCTGGAGCTCGATACTGATAAAAGCGGTGTTGTAGAATATCCGGAATGGAAAGAGGCTTATGACAGAAGCGTGACGCCGGAAGCAGCAAAACAATTCCGCTACCAACAGTAGTTTAGCAATAACCTGAGGGTTATTGACTGAGAGATCAGGGCTGCATCCTACCGGTGCGGCCCTGATTCCATTAATGCCATTTGAACTGATAAGGGCTGGTATGTTGAACTGAAACGCGGAGTGCAGCCAATTCGGCAGAGCCATTCAGTTCATCATTAAGTTTGTGCAAGGCTGCCGTGCAGGAACGCATTTTGCCGTAGGATTCCATCAAATTCAGACCTTTAAGATAGCCTTCGTGCAGAACGGTATCGCTCAGTTTGACAATGAAGCTGCCTTGGCCATCCGGTTTAGCAGCAGCATGCGCAAAGCCCGTCAGGCGTGATTTTTCCTGTGTGCAGATGAAGGCATAAGATGTCCCGTCTTCGCGAATGGCGGACAGGGCCATATGTGTTCTTTGCGGCGAGTGTGGAATACCTGTTTTCTCGTAGACAGGCTGACGCACATCGACGCTGTTTAAAGTCTGGTTGAGTGCCGTAATGCTGTAATTCTGGTCCTCTTCACTGGTACGGCCGCCTTGTGCCAGGTAAAACTCCAGCAACATGGTCTTGGCAGATGCTGCACGTTCTGCTGTTGTAACGGGAACAGGTGCTGTTGCGGGCGCAGGTGTTTCCGGTTTAAAAGCGCGGCGCTCTGCGTGAGCGATTTTGGGAGACTCTAATGCAGGTTCAGGGGCGGGTGCGGCTTTTATGCGCGCCTTGGATGGTGCTGCTGCACGTGGCGCTGTTTCTTTGAATAGATCATTCGGCACGTCGCGATTAGGTTCTGAATGTCTGTATTTGGGTGTGGACCAATCGAAATCTTTCACCAGGAGCCAGCCGCCGAGAGCCATCGCGCCCAGCACAAGATTGCGACGCCAGTTGGAAGGCTTTGCAGGCTTCTTTGGCGCTGCCGCGGCAGGCGTTACATTGAGTTTTTGAAAGCCGGCTCTTTGGTTATTGTTAGGTGCCATGATCAATGTCCTTTAGGGGCGTGCACATTCAGGGGCGATCACAGATTGTGCTTCTGTTCCGGAGGGTTTGCCCAAACCATCAATACCCGCATTAGAACCCTTCTTACCAACGTATTTGGCAGTAGCGCTGCCCAATACGGCACCAGCAACGGATTTCCAGGAGAGTTGGCATTTTGCTTTTGGTTGTTCAGGGGCAGGGGTTGGCGCAGAAGCTGCCTGTTCAGGTGCGGAAGCCGCTTTCTCAGGTGCGGCTTCCTGAGCACATGCCAGAGAGCCTGAGAAGACCAGTCCGATAATCGCGCTGTTCATTATGGTTTTAAG
>CBFGPY010000693.1:0-2145 GCA_965650755.1 uncultured Chromatiaceae bacterium
ACCCAGATATGAACTGCAGAATGGTTCATTCAACGTCGCCCACGCGTCCACCAGCCCGGCCAATGCGGCGGAGATTTTGTCGGCATAGTCGGCAAATGCATAAGCAGTTTCGCGATTGCGCCAACCGCCCTGGTCTTCCAGATACTGAGGCAGATCCCAATGATATAAAGTGACAAAGGTACGGATGCCCTGCGCCTTGAGTGCCGTCAGTAAATCGCGGTAAAAAGCCACGCCAACCGGGTTCAGCTGGCCGTTTTGCTGCATGACACGAGGCCAGGCGATAGAGAGGCGGTAGGCATCAACACCCAGAGATTTAATCAGCTCAACGTCCTGCGGCCATAACCGCAAGTGATCACAGGCGATATCGCCGTGACTGCCATCGCGGATCGCACCTGGAGTTGCACAAAAAGTATCCCAGATACAAGGCAGGCGACTATCGCGGCCACCTTCAATCTGAAAAGAAGATGTTGCAACACCAAAGACAAAATCGGTGTTTAAAATGCGGGAATCCGCCGGCAGTTGTAATGTCATTGTCGTCTCTTGGCTAGTCACTTGTCAGTCCCCTGGCTGGGGTATTCCATCACGCAGTTGAACTCAAACTGCCTGACGAAGCATCTTTGTAAGCGCTTTCAAATGAATGTAACAACAGCTTTGATGCTGGTCAAGCAGACAAAGTAATCAGATTGAAATTTCGCTATTTTTAGTCAGTGAATTTAGGAAAAACCGCCTGTGTTAGCGCTTTCACAAAAGTGAGCAATATAGCAAAAAGCGCAGAACTAAGGCTTCGGCTGAAACTGCACAAATAAGTTTGCCGTCAGCCGGCCACGTACCGGATCTGCCGATAAATCAGTCGCAGGATTGACTAAAGCCGAATGCAATAAGTGCCCCGGATAAATCAACAGCCGGTTCGGTTTGTAGGACAGCTGCTGGTACAAAGTGAAATGCGGTGTTTGTGCTGAAGGAAATCCGGACGCTGCACCACCCTGCGCTGCGAGTTGCTGCTGCAACTGATTGAAATAGGCCTGTTGCCGCGCAGGAATGATCTTTTCCAGGCCCGAAGCTTCATGGCGGAAAAAGCCGGTGCCGCCATGCGGTCCATCCGCCAGATAATGCAAAATCGCCAGATGCAGCGGTTCCGCTTTGTCAAAATGTGGCAGCCGCTGCAGCGGTTGCAGCTTTTCAGCCGGAGTGGTCAGCAACGACAAATACCACTGTTGCGGCACTAACCGATAGTCCGGCGGTGGCTGCACCAACTGCAATAACAACGGATAAATGGCTTCCAATACAGCACGGGCGTAAGCCTGTGGCATTTCAGCCCGAATACCAGGGTAATACGACGCTGTGTCTTCGCGAAAGCTGGCCGCTGAGGCATCCTGACGGATCCGGGACAGATCCGTCAGCGCATCATCAATCAATAAAGCGCGCGTGCGGCTTTGGCCTAACTCCAGCCAATGCACCTGCGCTTGTGGATTAAAGGCATACACCTTACATCATCCGGCTTTTACAGTAGTGCTGGACAAAATCATAGTGCGGTGGCCAGGCCTGCACCTGCCTGGCGACATTGGTTTTGATATTGCTGAGGAACTGGGCGAGCTCCGACTGCGGCATCAAATCAACAATCGGATGATGTTGTTTTGGTGTCAGGCCCTGCCCCAGCATCACCTGGATCCAGGAGCTTTCGCCGAACAGTTCCTGAGCAAATTTATACACCTTGCCAGCCTCACCAAACATCTCGATACGGTGCGCTAACGATGGCGGGATTTCCATCGCCGCGCAATGCCGCCAGAAGGCACTGTCGCTACGCTCCGTCACTTTGTAGTGCAGAATAATAAAATCGCGGATGTTCTCCATTTCGATTTTGGTCTGCTGGTTAAATTCATCGACATCGGCCTGAATCACTTCGCCAGCCGGCATCATCTGTAACAGCCGGATAATACTGCGCTGAATCAGGTGGATACTGGTCGATTCCAGCGGCTCCAAAAACCCGCTTGATAAACCAATGGCAATACAGTTTTTATTCCAGTGTTTGCGCCGGGTGCCGGTACGGAATTTAATCAACCGCGGCTCGGTCAGCATCTCGCCCTGCACATTGGCTTTGAGCAACTCTTTAGCATCCATATCGGACAGATATTTACTGCAATAGAC
>CBFGPY010000694.1:0-2140 GCA_965650755.1 uncultured Chromatiaceae bacterium
GTGATTTCGCCGCTCAAAGCGCTGAATTTCTTAATTCACAGTTTTGAGTCGGATATTGTCACTATCGATTACCGGGTCCGCGGTTTTACCCGCGATGTCAGTGGTGTGAAGCATTATATTGACCACCCAATTCACTCCATCCAGAACTTTATGGATGATGCGACGAAAAACGCGTTTCAGATGGTCGACGTCAACGTCTATCAGGAAAACCTGTTCCACACCAAGATGATGCTAAAAGACTTTGCGCTCGATAACTACATCTTTGGTGCCGGCGTGGATTCAATCAACGCTGAAGAGCAACGAGCCATCGCGAAAAAAGTAAAACGCGAAATGCGTGAAATCTTCTACGGCCGTAATCTGCCAGATTTGGCGTAAATCATCAGACAAAACAAGGATGTTGGTGATGGCACCTATGCTTATCCGTTCAGCAATTCCAACAGATGCGACAGCTATAGCAGCCATTTACAATCATTATGTGTTGCATACAGCTGTCAGTTTTGAAGAGCAGGCGGTCAGCGCGGCTGAAATTGGCAGCCGGATGGATACAGTATTGCAGCAAGGCTTGCCTTATCTGGTGGCGGAAAAAGCCGGGGTGGTGTTGGGGTATTGCTACGCCACGCCGTGGAAAGCCCGCGCAGCTTATCGTTTTTCGGTGGAAGTGACCGTCTATCTGGCGCCTGAAGCGCAAGGGCAAGGGCAGGGATATGCTTTGTACCAGCAATTGTTTAGGTTACTAAAAGCCGCAGGTTACCACGCAGCGCTTGGCGGCATAGTGCAGCCCAACCCGGCCAGTGTCGCCTTACATGAAAAATGCGGTATGAAACAAGTCGCACTGTTGCCGGAAATCGGCTTTAAACAAGGCCAGTGGCACAGTGTCGGCTACTGGCAGTTACTGCTGAGTGAGTTTCTGCCTGGCTAAGCGCCGCTCAAACTTTGGTCTTATTCAATCCAGCTGACCTGACCCCGCGCCTGGCGGCGTTTGAGCATCAGCTCTTCAATCAACGGCGTTAAAATCAACTCCATCGCTAGGCCCATTTTGCCGCCTGGTACCACCAGCGTATTGACCCGCGACATAAAAGAGCCTTGCAGCATTTGCAGGTAATAAGGGAAATCAACGTGCTTGATACCGCGAAAGCGGATCACGACAAAACTTTCATCCAGCGACGGAATATCCTTGGCGCTGAATGGGTTGGACGTATCGACCGTCGGCACGCGCTGAAAGTTAATATGGGTGCGGGAAAACTGCGGCGTGATGTGGTTGATGTAGTCGTCCATGCTGCGCACTATGCTCGCCATCACTGCTTCCCGCGAGTGGCCGCGCTCCGAGGTATCGCGCATAATTTTCTGGATCCACTCCAGGTTGATGATAGGCACCATACCAATCAGCAAATCGACATGACGCGCCACGTTGTTCTGGTCAGTCACCACACCGCCGTGCAGGCCTTCATAAAACAATAAATCAGTGTCGGGGCGGATATCCTGCCAGGGCGTAAAGGTGCCGGGCAGCTGATTAAAGGGCACAGCTTCGTCAAAGGTGTGCAGGTATTTGCGGATTTTAGTGCTGCCATGTTCAGCATAACTGGCAAAGCAGTTTTCCAGTGCGGCAAAGTCATTGGCTTCAGCACCGAAATAACTGATATGCCGGCCTTGCTCCCGCGCCTTGCGAACTTCGACATCCATTTCCGGTCTGCTGTAACGATGGAAACAGTCGCCTTCAACAAAAGCCGCATCGATACCCTGGGTGCGAAAGATATGCGAGAAGGCGTTGGTGGTCGTGGTCGTACCGGCTCCGGAGGAGCCCGTCACGGCAATAATCGGGTTTTTTTGTGACATCCGCGCACTCCGTTCTGATTTGCTTTGGCTTTACCATAAAGGATAAAGTGAAGTCACAGCAAGCGGCAGCGGATGTCGTCTTCTACTTATTCAGCAGGAATTTCATGAAAGTGTTTAGTTTTGCCGCGTTGTTGCTGGCGATGAATGCCAGTGCGGACCCGCAATATCAAATTCAGTATGCTCAGTATCAAAGTGCCGAACATGGCGTCGCCATTCAAAAAGTCCTCGGCACTATCCAGCAAAAAGGTTATCAGAATCAGCCGGCTTTTAGCCGTGATGGCAGCCGCTTGCTGTGGACGGCGCAAGC
>CBFGPY010000695.1:0-2140 GCA_965650755.1 uncultured Chromatiaceae bacterium
GGCTCTGCAAAAACAGCAACTATGGGGGCGTGCTCCACTGCAACTTCAACGCTAGCTGGGGTGGTCACGACAGATTCAGCCGGCGCTGCAGCGACCGCTGTGACAGCCGCTTCAGGCTGAGTTTCTAAAGTTAAAGTTGATTCCGGCTGCGACGCCGCCGGGGCCTCTGTGACCGGTAATTCCGGGGTGGCTGGCGTTGGCGTGGCAGAAGGCTCTGTCACCACTTCAGGCGTGGCCGGAGCCGGGTCTTTTTTGCCAAAGCCCAGCCAGGAAAACAGTTTATTCGGTTTAGTCATAAGGTTCGCTGTCAGATTGTCGAAACTGCGGTAAAATCGCCGCTTATAGTATCACCTTTATTCAAAGTGCATAAACCCTGATGAAAAGCCGTTCTCCCACTCCGCAGACCCGCAGCAAAACCGCCACCACGCCTACAGCGCAGCCTGGCGAAGTCCGCATCATCAGCGGGCAATGGCGCGGCCGCAAATTACCGGTGCTGGATGTGCAGGGCTTAAGACCGACCACAGATCGGGTCAAAGAAACTTTGTTTAACTGGCTGATGCACGACACCCGGGACCGGCTGGTGCTGGATTGCTTCAGCGGCAGTGGCAGCCTGGCGTTTGAAGCCTTGTCGCGTTATGCCCAAAGTGCGGTGCTGATCGAACGCGACCAAAAAGCCGCACAGCAGCTGAAACACAATCTGGCGCGACTCAATTGTAGTAATGCCGAAGTCCGGCACTGCGATACTATGCAGCTCCTGGCCGGCCCTGCGCTGCAGCAATTTGATTTGGTATTTATTGACCCGCCGTTTCGGCAGAATTTAGCACTGCCTTGTGCCACTCTGCTGAGTAACGGCTGGCTGAAGTCAGAAGCACTGATTTATCTGGAGACGGAAAAAGAGTTAGATATCAGCGCTTTGCCACCAAGTTGGCGCTTGTTAAAGGATAAAATCGCCGGCCAGCTGGCGTACCGGCTTTATGTATACCAGCCGGATTAAACTATTGCGACCGGGCTGAACTCAGATGCGTGGAGCTTAGTTCAGCTCCATGCCCAGATTGGTGACGCCCTGCTCTTTGACCCAGGCTTTTAATTGCTGGATCTGTTCGCGATCAAAGGATGGCACCGCAGCACAGATCTCAATCAGCTCGGCCAAACAATCCATCTCGTAGGCCATTAATTCGTGATCACGCACCACTTTTTTCAGTTCCGCCTCCGAGCTGATATCCAGGTCGGCCGATTCGTGTTCAATCAGTCGCGCCACTGAGGCCTGCGAGATTTTCGCCACGTTAATAAATTCCGTACTGTCCTGCTCGCGGATACCGTTCAACATACTGTCCAGCGCAATCATCGCATCCACCGCCGGATAAACGCCGAACATATCAAAATGGCTGACTTCCGGTGTGATCAGTTCCAGTTCTTCCTGCAGCCGTTCAAAATTGATTTTGGCGCGGCGCACCTGCAGCCACTCCCAGACTAAATCCAGTGTATGACGCGGCAACGCAGCGTCGCCAAAACTGCTGACTTCGGCAAATAACTGATAATTTGGCAACATCCGTTCGAGCAGAACAATAGCGACTGCCGCTTGCTGATAAAAGCTCAGCTCACGCATCTTCTGGAAATTATTGGCTTTTGACATGAATAAATAGTCCGTGACGGGCTGGGATTCTGGCGGTCATGATACACAATGCCGGCCGTTGCAGCCAGTCAGGTACCCGGCTGCGCTTGCTGAGATTGCCACAGCGTTATGGCTGCGACTGCTGTTGCAACTGTTTCTGCGCATAATCAAATTTCAGCCGGAATTCGGTGGCCTGCTGTTGCAGCTGCTGAATTTGTTCCTGCGCCACGGCTTGTTCCTGCAAAAGCTGGAGCCGCAACTGCCGGATGGTTTCCCGCGACTGCTCAGCTTCAGCCTGCTGCCGCTCTTCGATACTTTCAACCCTGGCCTGGGCACGGAACAACTGACTTTCCAGTTTGTGCTGCTGTTGTTGCCATTCCTGCTGTTGCTGCTGCAAGGCGTCGACTTCCGCCTGTAACTGTTGCTGCGCCTGCAGCACCTGTTGTTGGGCGTCAAACTGACTGCTGGTCTCAGCCAGTTGCTGCTGCAGCAGGCTGACAGACTGCAGTAAGTCATCGCGCTCTGCCT
>CBFGPY010000696.1:0-2138 GCA_965650755.1 uncultured Chromatiaceae bacterium
CTCCACGTTGACTGCCGGCCAGCTGTTGGCGCAGCGTCTGGTCACGACTTAACAGATTGGCAAAAACGGCCGGAAGCTGCTGCTGTTTTTGCTGATAGATCAGCTGTAGTTTGGCCACAAGTTCAGCGTTCAGCTGGTTGTGGCGCGCCGGGGTGGACAGACACAACCCGAGTTTATCCAGTAACCGCAGTTCATAATGCAGTTGACCCGCATCAGTCTGCACTTTACCCAAGCTGTTGTTGCGCTCTGCAATCAAAGTCTCTAAGTCGCAGACATCAAGTGCCAGCATGTCGGTCAGGTCAATGGTGGCGGCAGGGATGGGTAATGTCAGCGCTCGCACCTCTGGCAGTGCAGGTAACGGCGTTTTTGTCAGTGCACCGGTCAGCTGCGCCTGTGGCAGCACACGTTGCAATCTCGCCTGATAATCGCTGAGCAGCGACTCCGGGTAAGGCGTACAAGACCATTGTAAGCTGGTAAGACAACACAGCAGGGCGCCTTTGCACCAGATTTTAATGCAAAAAAGTGCTTTGATGCGGTTCTGCCGGTTGCCAGCTGCCATCTTCCATCCGCTTCAGTTGCCAGACTAATAACCGGCCGAGCAATACCGCGGCGACGGTCAGACCTATGATGATGCCAACCCAAAAGCCTTGCGCGCCCATAGGCGCGACCAGCCAGTCGGTTAATCCCAATACGCAGCCAAGGCCAAAACCGATGGGCCAGTAGGCAATGAAAGTGATGTAAAAAATCGGTTTGGTGTATTTGAGCCCCCGCAGCGTACAGCTGCAAATCACCTGTACCGCGTCTGACAGCTGATAAAAACAAGCGAGGATCAGGATAGCCGCAGCAAGCTCCAGCACCGCCGGATCTGTACTGTATTGTGCCGCGACCAGATGCCGTGTCAATAAAGTTAACAGTGCAATGCCAATCGCTAGTAATAAACCAATCTGAATGGCGGTGGCGATGGCTTTACGCAGTTCTTTGACGTCGCTGGCGCCAGCTAAGTGGCCGACACGGATGGTGGTCGCCAGACCAATACTGAGTGGCAACATAAACACCATAGAGCAAAAATTATTGGCAATTTGATGGGCTGCAACAACGGTTGGGCCTAAATGCGCAATCATCAGTGGAATACAGGTGAACAAGGTCACTTCAAAGAAAAAGGCAAAAGCCACCGGAGTGCCCAGCGCCACAATCTGCCAAATCTGGGCAAAGTCTGGCTGGTAGGAATTAAGCCTGGCGCGGATAAAACCGGTGCGCCGGCCAAAGGCGGCGTAGCCGAGTAAAGTCAGGAACATCGCCACAAACACCAGACTGGTGGCTAGGCCGCAGCCAGCGCCACCCAGTGCCGGCATGCCGAATTTGCCGTAAATAAACACATAGTTAGCGGGAATGTTCACCAGAATACCGACAAAACTGATCCACATCGCGGCTTTGGTGTAGCCAATCCCCTCATACAGGTTGCGCAGGATCATATAACCGGCGGCCGGAAAAATCCCCCAGGCGATATACCCGAGATAAGCCAGGGCCTTTTGCCTCAGTTCATCTTCCATTTGCATCATGCTCAGTGGCAGCTGGATAAACTGCATGCCGGCGAAAATGATCAGCGCCAGCACCAGTGCCAGCAAGCCGCCCTGATAGGTAGCCGGTAAAATTTCACGATGGCGGCCGGCGCCAAAATGCTGGGCAATAATCGGCGTTAACGCGAGCAGCAGGCCCTGAAAAGTTAATAAAATCGGCAACCACAACGCCGAACCAATGGCCACGGCAGCCATGTCGGTGACGCCAACCCGTCCTGCCATCAGGGTATCGATGACGTACATCATGGTTTGCGTCAGCTGCGCCACCATGATCGGGCCAGAAAGTTTCAGAATGGTTTTTGCTTCAAATCGGGAAAAAGGTAACATGGGGTGCTCTACGGGCTGCAACAGCTCTTGCTCAGAAGCGTAAATGTTAACACAACGAGGATTGGCATGTTTACCGGAATAGTTCAGGCGCAGGTTCAGGTGCGGTCAGTAACGCAGCGGCAAGATTTTGTACGGTTGACGCTACAGACAGAACCGACGTTGTTACAGCAACTGCAACGCGGCGCCAGTATCGCCGTGAATGGCACTTGCCTGACTGCGACCGACTTTGACAGT
>CBFGPY010000697.1:0-2128 GCA_965650755.1 uncultured Chromatiaceae bacterium
ATGATAAAAAACAACAGTCACTGGCTTATTATTATTTCACCACCGCCGGTTTTTACACGCATGGCACTATGTCAATTGACCCGAAAACTCTGGTGCTGACAGCTGAAGAAACGGTTGAAAACAATGCCAATGGCATTACCAAAGTCCGCTCAACCTCCCGGTTGTCTGCAACTACATTGACGACATCTTCGGAATATTTGCAGCAGGGGAAATGGGTGGCGGGTCACAGTGCCGTATATCAACAGGCACCGGACGCGCAGGTTGTGTTTAAATAATTATTTGTCTTTCAGATCGTCAGTCATATCCAAGGCATAGATGTTGTCTATTTGATCTGCACTGGAGTGGCTGACTTTTAAATCTTTAACCCGGCCGTTACGCAGACTATACACCCAGCCGTGTACAGCCAGTTCCTGGCCACGGTCCCAGGCATCCTGCACCACACTGGTGTGACAAACATTACGCACTTGCTCCATCACATTAAGTTCACACATGCGATTTTGTCGCTCAGCTTCTGTTTCCAGCGCCTCAAGTTCGGCCTTGTGTATGGTGTAGATATCTTTGATATTACGCAGCCAGTTGTCCACCAGACCGACTTTTTGTTTACTGATAGCGGCATTGATGCCACCGCAGCCGTAATGGCCACAGACAATGATGTGTTTCACCTTCAACACATCGATGGCGTACTGCAACACAGACAAACAATTGATGTCTGCATGCAGCACCAGATTGGCGACATTGCGGTGTACAAACAACTCGCCGGGTAATAAACCAACAATATCATTGGCCGGAACCCGGCTGTCGGAACAGCCGATCCACAGATACTCAGGTGCTTGTTGTGCCGACAGTTTCTTGAAAAATCCGGGCGCTTCCCGCTCGATACGGTCAGCCCACGCTTTATTGTTTTCGAACAAGTGTTGTAAAGATTGCATCTCAGTTCCCCGGACAAGTTTGGGCTAAGATACCTGAATTCCGGTTAATTGCCAGCACCGACCAGCTGGCACTCTTGTAACAGCTGAAGAAATTATTGTATTCCCGTTTCTTTTTTTATTGAATGTCACTATGATGTCGGCAGATATTATATCGCTAACATAGAAGGTTCGCTGTATGTCATTATTACTTGATAAACGTGAGTTAAAAAAAGCAGCAAAAGAGTTGTCTGTATTAAAATTACAGGAAGTCATTGATGTATTAAAATCGGTACTGGATGAGCGGCAAAAAGAATCTGAAGTTTTGGAAAAAGTGCGTGAATTCGCCCGTGCCCAAGGTTTCACACTGGAACAGCTGGGTTATAAATTAAATGCCGAAGGCACAGTTGTATTAAATCAGGAAGAAGAAGTACAACAGGATGATGCTAAACGTCCGGTGAAACCAAAGTTCAAAACAATCAATAAAGAAAGCCAGTTCTTCTACGTTGAAAATGGTCAATTGCAGTTGCTGAAAACTCATACGATGAAAAAAGCACTGAATGACAAAGGGATTGAAGTGGTTCCTTTCTCAAAAGTTGAGAAAAAATACGTGAAACAAATCGACGCGTTGTTGGCAGAAGCAGGCAGCCAGGCTCTGCTGAACTATAATGCGAAAGTTGACGTGTGGAATGAATGGGCTGCAGCTCACCACGAAGAGATCCTGACTAAACGCTAAGAACCAGCGCTATCAGGAGAAAAAAAAACAGGCGCTTTCAGCGCCTGTTTTTTTATGGCCATTTACCCGTTATTTAGGCTGTGCATCCAGTGACTGGCCATTGATATGCCGACTTTGGTCCGACATTAAATACAAATACAACGGCATAATATCCTCAGGTGTTTTAAGAAGCCGCTGGTCTTCTCCCGGATAAGCCGCATTGCGCATTTTGGTACGTGTAGCACCCGGATTGATACAGTTAGTCCGGATTGTTGAGTTATCATACTCGTCAGCAATCAGCTGCATCAGGCCTTCAGTGGCAAACTTAGACACTGCATATGGACCCCAATAAGCTCTGGCTTTCTTGCCTACGCCAGACGATGTAAATACCAGCGATGCCTGCGGTGCCAGTGCCATAACCGGTAATAACGCCTGAGTCATCAGCATCGCACCTGTCACATTGACCTGCATGATTTTTTGCCAGGTTTCCAAATCGATATGCTCAAAA
>CBFGPY010000698.1:0-2127 GCA_965650755.1 uncultured Chromatiaceae bacterium
GCTGACCATCCAAAATTGGCAACCACTGGCAGAATTGCTGGCCAATCAGGCGGTATTAAAACTGGTGCATTCCTGCACTGAAGATTTAGAAGCGTTAGCTTCGATTGGTATTGAACAAATCACGCCGTTGCTGGATACCCAGCTTGCCGCGGAAATTATCGGCTGGGGTGGTAGTATGGGCTACGCCCGGCTGGTCGAACAGATGTTGGGTGTGGTTGTCGACAAAACTGAATCCCGCACCGACTGGCTGGCACGGCCACTGGCACCGACGCAGCTGCAATATGCGGCCAACGATGTCGTGTATTTACTGCAACTAACACCAGCGTTGTTAGCCGCGCTGCCCAATGATAAAGCGCGACAACTACTACTGGCTGAGGGGCAATCCCTGATTGAACGGCGCCAGCGCGAGATGCCGGCGGCACTTAAATATCTGGAGCTGAAAAACAGCTGGCAGTTTGGTCCGCGTGAGCTGGCTGTCCTGCGTACTTTCTGCGCCTGGCGCAGTCAGTATGCTGTGGAGAAAGACTTAGCCTTATCACTGGTGATTAAAGACGCGGTGCTATACGAGCTGGCGCGGCGTAAACCACAAACGATGGAAGCCTTAAGCCAGATTGAGGGCATGCAGGGTAGGGAATTACGCCGCCATGGTCAGCTGTGGTTGCAGTTTATCCGCGAAGCCAAAGCACTGGCGCCGGTGGAATTACCGCAAACTTTTTATCATTTGGACATTTTCCCCGGCTACAAACAAGTGCAGCAACAGCTCAGCGACGCGATTAAGGCCGCAGCAAATACTGCTGGTATCCCGGCTGAAATTTTGTCGGTCAAACGTCAGTTGAACGAATACCTGAACTGGTGCTGGCGCGTCACCGATGAAGAACGTCAGTTATTGCCACTGCCCGAGTTTTTAGGTGGCTGGCGGCGCGAGATTTTATTGCCCTATTTACCGGTACCACCACAGGTACAGGCGCTGATTTAATCTTGGCTGAACCACTAAAAAAAGCGCTGCGTATACGCAGCGTTTTTTATTTTGGTTCAGTACATTTTTTCGGATAACTCATTCATTTTATTGCATGAATTTTGTTGATCTGCTGGTGATTGCCAAAGCGTAAGCAGTCTGGTTTTCACTACAGAGGATCAAAACATGCAATGGAAAAACTCACTTACAGTGTTGGCGTTGGGCGCGGTACTGGGGCTCAGCGGTTGTGGCAGCAGCGACAACGATGAGGCAACGCCGGTTGTTGCGACGCCGACAGTCAGCCTGAAATTAGTGCACGCTGCGGTCGACGCGCCCGCAGTCAATGCCACCTCCGGCGATGCTTTTAATGTCAGTAATATCGCCTTTGGCAAAGCCAGCAGCGCTGTCAAAGTACCGGCCACAGGCCTTGGTCTGGCGGTCAGTGCGATTTTACCGGACAACAGCACCACGCCGGTATTAACGCCATCATTAACTTTTGCGGCCGGCCAGACTTATACCGCTTATGCGGTGGGTAAAGTCGCCGATGGCAGCCTGAGTGCATTGTTAGTCAATGCCCCCGACAGCGCACCAACTGCCGGCAACGCCTTATTGCAAGTGGTGCATGCTGCTGCTGGCGCGCCGACTGTCGATGTGCATCTGACCGCACCAACGGCCATGCTAAGCAGTAGTACTGTGACCGCGACCCTGCCGTTTAAGCAGTTTACCGGTGCAGTGTCAGTATCAGGTGGAGACTACCGTATTCGTATTACGCCGGCCGGTGCTCCAGCGACTGTAGTATTTGATTCAGGCACTGTGGCGATCCCGGCTGGGGCTAATCTGCAGGTCGCTGCTATTGATAACCGCTTTGCCGGCTCTTCACCGGTGTCGTTATTAACAATCGACCCAACCGGTGCGACCGGTGATATTAAAGACATCAACAGCACTTCTGCCGTGCGGGTCGTGCATGCCGTGGCTGATGCGCCGGCGGTGGACGTGTTACTGGTTTGGTCGAGGATGGTGGCAATACAACGGTCACGCTCACCACTGCCAGCGGAACAGTGAATCTGGTTACCTTGACTGGGGTTACCGGTGAAACATTGAATACTCTGTTAAATACCAGTACTCCTGATTAATCGAGAGCAATAAAAAAAGCGCCTTCGGGCGCTTTTTTT
>CBFGPY010000699.1:0-2126 GCA_965650755.1 uncultured Chromatiaceae bacterium
GTGACAGCCTGATGTTGCGTGTCAACGGCGCAGTGCAGGACCATGGCAGTTTCCGTGATGAAGTCACCAGTGAAAAGCAGGTAGTGACGCCTTCGGTGTTATGGCAGCTCGATGCCGACAGCTCTGTGTTGTACGAAGTGGAAGTGCTGCGGCAGGATCAGCTGTTCGACCGCGGTATCGTCGTGCTGAATAACAACTTCAGCACAGTGCCGCATAGCCGCTATTTAGGCGAACCCGGTGATAAACCAACGGAAATTGCAGCCACCGGCCATCAGCTGAGTTATGAGCGGGATTTAGGCAACAGCTGGCACCTGAACCTCGGTGCCGGTTACCGCGATTCCAGTCTGCAGGGCTTTTCTTCTGATGCTGAACTGGCGAGAGCGCGCCAGGGGGTGTTTGATGACGGCAAAACGCTGACGCGTCAGCGTCGTTACCGCGATTATCACTCTGAAGACAGCACAGCGCGGCTGGAATTCAGCGGCAGCCCGCAGCTTTTTGGCATCACCCATCAGCTGCTGCTCGGGTCTGATGCCTACGATTATGAACTGTACACGCTGCTTGGCCGCTATCGGGGCCCGAAAGGCAGCTACGCCATCAATATTCAGGCGCCTTTATATGGCGTGGCCAAAGCCGGCACTATCGCCACTTTGTATGAAAACATCGAGTCGCAACAAGCGGTTGGTGTGTATCTGCAGGATTTGATGCAGCTGAGCAGCCAATGGCAATTGTTACTCGGCGTGCGTTACGACAGTTACCAGCAACGTATTGAAGAGCTGGTAAAAAAGACCGTCGCCCGCACTGAAGACCAGCAAGTTAGCCCGCGGGTCGGCCTGAATTATCTGCTGAACGACCAGGTGACCTTCTACGCCAATTATGCTGAGGGCTTCCTGCCGCTGTCGGGTACGGATTACGCTGGTAAGGCGTTTGACCCTGAGCTGAGTGAATCGGTGGAATTTGGTGTCAAGCTGGCGCTGGCTTCCTGGCAAGCAACTGTGTCGGTATTTGATGCGGAGAAATCCAACATTCTGGTGTCCGACCCGGTGAACGTTGGCTTTTCGGCGACGCTGGGCGCGGCGCAAAGCCGTGGCGCAGAGCTGGAGCTGGCGGGCCCGCTTTCAGCCAATACCGATTTGTCGCTGTCATATAGCTGGCTCGACAGCGAAACCTTAAAAGACAGTATCAACATTGACTGGGGTGTGCTCATTCCCAAGGGCAGTGCTTTGGTGAACGTGCCGCGTCAGACGCTGAGTGTGCAGCTGCGGCACAATTTGCAACTGGTGGTTTTCGACAGTCAGATTGGTGCGCGTCTGCGTTATCAAAGCAAAAGGTTAGGCGATGCCGTCACACCTTCTTATATTTTGCCATCGCACACGCTGTGGAGTCTGTTTGCCACCGCGCGGCTGACGCCACAATGGCAGGCCGAAGCTGTCGTGGAAAATCTGCTGGATAAAGCCTGGATCCAAAGCTCCTATTCAGCACTTTGGACTTATCCGGGTGAACCACGCGCGCTGCGCCTCAGTCTGCGTTACGAGTTCTGAAGATGACGACTCTCACTGCTTCGCCACAGCAACGCGGCCGTATCAACAGCATCGATATGCTGCGTGGTCTGGTGATGCTGATCATGCTGCTGGACCATGTGCGGGAGCGGGTGCTGCTGCATTTGCAGGTCAGCGATCCGATGGACATCAGCACTGTTGACCCTGGCCTGTTTTTCAGCCGTTTGCTGGCGCACTGGTGTGCGCCGGTATTTGTGTTTTTATCCGGCGTGTCGGCTTATTTGTATCAACAAAAAGGCCGGCCGCTGACGCCATTTTTAGTCAAACGCGCTTTGGTGTTGATTGCGCTGGAACTGACGCTGGTAAATTTTGCCTGGCTTGGCAGTTACAACACACTGTATTTGCAAGTGATTTGGGTGTTTGGCCTTTGCATGCTATTGCTGGCGCTGTTGCATCATTTACCGCGGCCGGTATTGCTGGTCATCGGGCTGTTGCTGGTTGGAGGCCATAACCTGCTGACACCTGTCCAGTTTGCTCCCGGCGAAACCGGCTATTGGTTGTGGACCATCCTGCATGACCGGGGTTTTTTACTGGCTCCGGGAGAGGCGGCCATTGCGGTGAAAATCAGTT
>CBFGPY010000700.1:0-2123 GCA_965650755.1 uncultured Chromatiaceae bacterium
TCTGATTAACTCGCGGATGTCGGCACAAGGCCATCGTCCTATCTGTCAGGACACCGGCATCGTCACCTGTTTCGTTAATATCGGTATGGACGTGAAGTGGGACAAAACCGACATGACAGTGCAGGAAATGGTGGATGAGGGCACGCGTCGCGCTTACATGAACCCGCTGAACCCGCTGCGTGCCTCGATTGTGATGGACCCGGCTGGTTCTCGCAAAAATACCAAAGACAATACACCGGCTGTGGTGCACATCAATATGGTGGCAGGCCATCATGTTGAAGTGGCGATCGCTGCCAAAGGCGGCGGTAGCGAAAACAAAACCAAAATGGTGATGCTGAATCCATCTGATTCAGTGGTTGAGTGGGTGCTGGAAACTTTACCGAAAATGGGCGCCGGCTGGTGTCCGCCAGGCATGCTCGGCATTGGTATTGGCGGTACCGCCGAAAAAGCCGCAGTTCTGGCCAAAGAAGCACTGATGGAGCCTGTAGACATTCAGGATCTGCTGGAAAAAGGCGCAGAGACCGGCGAAGAAAAACTGCGGGTAGAGCTCTACGAAAAAGTAAACAAACTCGGCATTGGCGCTCAGGGCCTTGGCGGTTTAACCACAGTGGTAGACGTTAAAATCAAATCGGCGCCAACGCATGCCGCGTCCAAGCCGGTGGTAATGATCCCGAACTGCGCCGCCACCCGTCATGTGCATTTTCATTTAGATGGCTCAGGCCCGGCGCATTTACCCGTGCCAAAACTGGAAGACTGGCCACAAGTGACCTGGGAGCTTGGCCAGAACGTGCGCCGTGTCAACCTCGACACTGTGACACCTGCTGACGTGCTGGAATGGAAAGCCGGTGAAACTGTGCTGCTGTCCGGCAAAATGTTAACCGGCCGTGATGCGGCGCATAAACGCATTGCCGACATGCTGGCCAAAGGCGAAGCGCTGCCAGACGGGGTAGATTTTAAAAACCGCTTTATTTATTACGTCGGTCCGGTCGATGCGGTCGGTGACGAAGTGGTCGGCCCGGCAGGCCCAACCACAGCAACGCGGATGGATAAATTTACCGACATGATGCTGGGCCAGACTGGCCTGTTAGGCATGATTGGTAAATCTGAGCGCGGTGATAAAACTGTCGCCAGCATTAAAGAACACAAAGCTGTGTATCTGATGGCAGTTGGTGGTGCGGCCTATCTGGTCTCCAAAGCCATCAAAAAATCGCGCGTGGTCGCCTTTGCCGATTTAGGCATGGAAGCGATTTACGAATTTGATGTGGAAGATATGCCGGTGACGGTGGCGGTCGACAGTCAGGGCAATAACGTGCACGACCAGGGCCCGGCGATTTGGAAAGTCAAAATCGCTGAAGCAGCAAAAGCCTGATAAGCCAAACATGAAGCGCGTCTGCAGGGAAACCTCAGACGCGTTTTTACTATAAGAACAATATAAACAACCAAAATTTGCGACAACGGAGTATCCAGATGAAAGCTTGGGGAATTCTGGTCAGTGCCTTGCTGGCAGCAGCAGGCGCGCAGGCAAAAACCAATTTAACCATTGAACACTTAAATAAACTGAACAAAATTTATGACGTACAAGTGTCGCCGGACGGCCGTTTTGTCGTCTATGGTCAGAAAAATGGCGGTCTGGCACCGGCGGACACCACAGCCGATTTGTACCTGCTGGATGTGCAGGATGGCAATAAAGTCCGCCGCCTGACTGAAAGCGCAGGTCGTGAACACGATGTACGTTTTAGTGCCGACGGTACTGCTTTGTATTTCCTGGCTGATCGCTCAGGCTCCAGCCAGCTGTGGCGTTTGCCGCTGACAGGTGGCGAAGCGCGGCAGGTCACAGATTTGCCGCTGGATGTGCAGGGTTACATGGTATCTGCCGATGATAAAAAGCTGGTAGTGACGCTTGATGTTAAACCTGGCTGTAAAGATCTGGCCTGTACTGTGGCACACAACAAAACCACAGCTGAGAAAAAAGACAGTGCGACAGCCTACGATGCTTTAATGGTCCGGCACTGGGATACCTGGGAAGATGGCCTGAAAAATCACTTCTTTGTCGCAGATCTTGGTGAAACTGCAGTCAAAGATGCCAAAGATTTAATGTCGGAATGGGACACTGACGTCGCTGG
>CBFGPY010000701.1:0-2119 GCA_965650755.1 uncultured Chromatiaceae bacterium
CTGCGCCATCTGTCGTTTCGGTCCAGGCGGTCAGGCGGAAGTCTGCAGGCAAGCTGTGTTTCTCCACCACCAGCGAATGATAACGCGTGACACTCAGTGGATTGTTCAGGCCAGCAAACACCGAACTGTTGTCATGCCTAATCAACGAGTTTTTACCATGCACCACCTGGCGCGCCCGGATGATGTTGCCACCAAAAGCCTGCGCCAATGCCTGATGGCCAAGGCAAACGCCAAGGATCGGCAACTTGCCGGCAAATCCGCGGATTGCTGCCAGCGAGATGCCGGCTTCATTCGGGCTGCAGGGGCCGGGCGAAATCACTAAATGGTCGGGTTTTAGTGCCGCAATACCGGCCAGGTCGATTTCATCATGCCGTTTCACCACGACCTGCTGGCCCAGCTCAGCAAAATACTGCACCAGGTTCCAGGTAAAAGAGTCGTAGTTGTCGATCAACAGCAGCATGCGCGGATTACCTCTGCACTCAGTTTCGCAGTCTCGGATGAAGGCGGCGGATTCTACCGCAAGTCTTCGTCCGGCGCACAGTCCCCGTGCCCTCCTGGCAGCAAAACAAACCATGACACATTCAGTTACATGTTTTTGTTCTGGTGTTCCCAACCATTTTGGCGCCCGCTCTGACTCATTGGCAATCATATGAGGAATTGCTGATGAAAATAGCTGATACCAGTGCGCAGGATGAAGTCTTGCATCAACCCCATTCCAAACCCCGCTGGCTGTGGCCGGCAGCTGCAATCGGCGGCGCAGCACTGTTGTTGTGGCTGGTCCTGCCGGCCGTACAAAGCTGGTCACAATCCGATATCTCAGTGCCGCTGTCGCGCGTGCGGGTCGATACCGTCAAAACCGCTGACTTTACCCGGGATATTTCTGCACAGGGCCAGGTCGTCGCGGCGGTCAGCCCAAAACTTTACGCACCGGCCGAAGGCACTGTGACCCTGCTGCTCGATGCCGGCACTGAAGTGAAAAAAGGTCAAATTCTGGCGACCCTCGACAGCCCGGAGCTGACCAGCCGGTTACAGCAGGAACAAGCCACGCTGTTCAGCCTGCAAACCAGCTATGACCGGCAGAAAATTCTGGCGAAAAAACAGCAGCTGACTGACCAAAAAGCGGTCGATATCGCCCAGGTCACGCTAACGACAGCTGACCGCGAAAAACGCCGCGCTGAACAGGGTTATGCCCTCAAAGCCATCAGCCAGATTGATTTTGAAAAAGCCCAGGACGACCTGGAAACCGCTAAAGTGCAGCACCGCCACGCGGTAGAAGACGCCACTTTAAACAAAGAAAACCTCGAATTTGAACTGCAAAGTCTGGCGCAGGCACTGCAGCGCCAACAGCTGTTGGTGGCTGACTATCAGCGTCAGGTCGACAGCCTGAACGTGCGCTCGCCAGTTGATGGCCTGCTCGGCAACCTTTCGGTAGAAAACAAAACCTACATCATCAAAAACCAGCTGATTTTATCTGTGGTGGATTTAAGCCAGTTCGAAGTGGAAATTGCCGTGCCGGAAAGCTACGCCAATGACTTAAGCATCGGCCTGCCGGTCGAAGTCACAGTCGAAAGCCAGGTCTATGCCGGCAAACTCGTCACCATTTCGCCGGAAGTGTTTGAGAACCAGGTCAAAGGCCGGGTGCGCTTCACCAAAGATGCGCCGACCTCCTTACGCCAGAACCAACGCCTTGCCAGCCGGATTTTACTGGAACAGCGCCCTGGAGTGTTGCAGGTGGCACGTGGCCAGTTCCTCGATAGCAGCAATGGCCGTTTTGCTTATCTGGTGCGCGATGGCCTGGCGGTAAAAACGCCGATTGAAACCGGCGCGCGCAGTATTAACGCCGTCGAGATCTTAGGCGGGCTCAAGGCAGGTGACCAAATCATTACCTCTGGCACTGACATTTTTCAGGGCGCCAGCACAGTTCAGTTGAATTAACCGAAACGCACTGCCACAGCGCTGCGGCAACAGCAGCGCTTTGGCACAAAAAAACTAAGAACACAGTCAAGCACACTGCAGCCGGGCCGCGCCCACAGGAGAATTTATGCTTAGTATGAAAAACATCAGTAAATCATTTGCCACCGACAACGTCGTGACCCACGCGCTGCGCGACATCAATCTT
>CBFGPY010000702.1:0-2115 GCA_965650755.1 uncultured Chromatiaceae bacterium
GCGTACCGTAGCTAAGTAATTCAGCGCAGTCCGCCAATGCCGGGGCTGTCAGAATTTGCTGCAACGGGCTCATCACTTCAGCCTGATAACTGCGTTTGACCGGCTGCTGACTGAGCCACAGCGCTTTTTCCGCAGCGCCCCAGGGGGTGCCCACAGTGCCAATAGGATAAATACGCTGTACAGATTCAGTCATTTTGGAGGCTCCGGAGCAGGAAAAAACAAAGACGTACTATAACATTGCCGCCCGAACGGAAAACAGGCCGACTACGCTCTCGCTGGCGCAATCTGACATTTTTTGTTAATAATCAGCGTATTAAACGATATGACAGCAACACTGTCATACGACAGTGGCTGCCAGAACACGACACAATAACGCCATGTCACAGCACTGTCGTCACGCCCGGGACCTCCGACAGGATACAAAAAACAGCAACTGCAGCAGCCGTGCTGTTGAACCAAAAGGTTTATATCCCAAGGAACTATACCCAGAGGAATTATGAAGATGACAACAACCGCCAATAGCCGGGTCGCCAGTGTGTTTGATTATGCCGGCCATGAGATCCGCCTCGAAGTCAGTATGTTCAGCGGCCGCGAATGGCTATATCTCGACGACCAGTTAGTGGAGAAAAAACTGAATCTGACCTCCTTTCGCAGCAAATTTCAATTTACGCTGGATGGACAAAGAGCCGAGATCCGGCTACAAGCCAAAGGCTGGGCAGGCGCCCTGACCGGCCACTATGGCGTGGAGCTTTATGTTGGCGGCGCGGTAGTCGACAGCGATGAATTTAACTACAGCCAACTGATGATAAAAGACCCGAAAAAACGCCGGGGCGGCCTGACGTTTTTGGCGCTCTGTATGGCGGCGGGTTTTGTGTTCGGCACCGCTGTCGCCATGTTTTTTATGCACTGAGGCCGGTTATGCAACTCAATCCTCACCTGATCAAACAACTCAGAACGGAACGGGGCTGGACGCAGCAGCAACTGGCGGAGATTTGCGCCATCAGCCTGCGCACGGTGCAACGGGTGGAATTACAGGGGCTGGGTTCTCTCGAAACCTGTAAAGCATTATCCGCCGCCTTTGCCGTACCGCGCGAACAGCTGCTGGAAGCTCATCAAACTGCCGCCGGGCAGAGCACATCCGGCACTGGCGGGCGCAATGGGCTTTGGCTGGGCCTCGCCTTTGTGGTTGGCATTGCGGCAGGCTCAGTCCTGACTTTATGGCTGAGTCATTAGGGACTGCCACCACCGCCACAATCCCGCCAGCGTTAATAGCACGGCGGCGGAGCCCAGAGACCCTATCAGCAAACTTTGCGTCAGCAACCAGATATCAGCAAAGCTCTGCTGCCAGGCGCTATAACCCAGCGCCAGCAGCAGGCAAACCACAGTCCAGCGCCAGGCCGGCCAGGGAAAAAGCTGTGGATACAGCTGCTGCAGGCTTTTGCAGAGCAGATATACCGGGGCCAGCACTGTTGCCAGCAATAACAGCAGCGCCGCCAGAAAAAAAATTGCTGTGATCAGGGTTTGCATCATGTCTCCTCGTTCTCGCCGATAGTAAATCAGCCCAACCGCGCCGGGGAAGTGCGGCGGTGTCAGCTAATATTTGGCATAATGCGGTTTTTGAGATCAGGAATTCAAAATGCTGAACGCCACCCGCTATCTTGCTTATTGTTTTGTATTGAGTTTTCTGTTTTGCCTGCTGTATGTCGGCGTCACCAAAGGCGCTGTGTATCAGGACCCGCTTCATTTGCAATATATGCTGATGAGCCTTGGCCTGGCCTATCTGGTGCAGTTTGTGCAAAGCCAAACTATGCTCAGTGTAGTGTTCGCGGTGATGCTGGCGACGCTGGTCAAACTGTTTACCCAATTGTATGGCTGGCCGATCAATGAACGCGCTATTGGCGGCATGAATCTGGGTTATCTCATCGCATATTTGCTGTGTATTCAGCAGTTGGTGAAACTGAAAAAGCAGCATCAATCAAGGAACTGATGTTGCCGGCCGGGCGGGACGCCGAAGCTCTGACGGAGGTCCTGAATGCAGTGGTTGCGCTGTTATTGCCTGTGTTTACTGCTGCCGTTTCACGCGCTGCGGGCAGAACCGCTGCAACTGGTCGACAC
>CBFGPY010000703.1:0-2111 GCA_965650755.1 uncultured Chromatiaceae bacterium
GCAATACCGAGCAGCGACGACCCAAATGGCCCCAGTTTCTTTTCGACAGCGCTTCCTTCAGCTGCTTGGTTTGTACCAGCCCAATGAACAACATCTGGCAGCGATCACACTGCGCCACCGCTTAAAAGTGGTGGCGGCGGCCTTTGTCGCTTTGTTGCTGGTTTCGCAAATCAGTCAGTGGTATCTGGCCGGCAGTGGTCATGTGTTACTGTTGGCATCAATGGGTGCCTCGGCGGTGTTGTTATTTGGTTTGCCCGGCAGCCCGCTGGCCAAACCAGCGGTGTTTTTGTGGGGCCACCTTTTGCCGGCAGCGATAGGCCTAGCCTGCAGCCATATGTTTAGCAGTTTTCCGCTGATGGCCGCAGCCACCATCGCCATGGTGTTGTTTGTGATGTATTTGTTTGAAGCCATGCATCCGCCGGGCGGCGCCACTGCGTTAGTGCCGGTGATCGCCACAACCACGGGCAATGCGCCCGGCCTTGATTTTCTGCTGTTTCCGGTCGGGCTGAATTTATTGGTGATGCTGAGCGTAAGTTTGTTATTGCAACGTTACCTGCGACCGCAGCGCCAAGTGGTACCGGGGCCGGGCACGCCGATCACCACCGATCTGCAGCCATTAAGCCGCAGTCAGCTGCAGCATGAAGATTTACAGGCGGCGATGGATAAGTTTCAGTCGGTGCTGGATATCAGTGAAGCCGATCTGGTGCAGCTTTTCAGCCTGGCGCAACAACATGCCCAGAGCCGCCAGCACTCAGCGGTAAGCTGTGCCGATATTATGGCGAAGGATTTAGTCACGGTCAGCCCGCAAACGCCGCTATCAGAAGCCTGGTCGCTGCTGCGCCAGCATAAAATCAGTATGTTGCCAGTGGTCAGCGCCGATGATCGTTTGGTCGGGGTGATCTCGGTGCCGGATTTTCTGAAAGATTTGGCTTTACCTGAACTGACCGGGACCCGTCAGCATTTACGTAGTCTGTGGCTACACCTGCGGAGAAAATGGCGCATGCAACAGGGTCTGCGGCAGAACAACGTCGTAGATAAAATGAGTACACGGCTGGTAGTTGCTGCACCGGACGATCCGATCACCGTGTTAGTGCCGCTGCTGGCTAATAATGGCCTGCATCATGTACCTATTGTGGCTGCCGACCAAAAACTCTGTGGTGTGGTCACGCAATCGGACCTGATGGCGGCACTGGTTCACCAAACGTTAGCCCATCAAAGGCTGGCTTAAGAAAATACGGGTTACCTACTAATGGTTATCTAACTGTTTCTATTGGTATTTTTCACATAAAGCAGCGCTTGCGCCTTACAATGGACGCAGCGAACCGCATGAGGAAAACCAAGATGAAACGCGCGTTATGGCTGGCCACTCTGGCCATCGGCTCTTTGGCCACCAACACAGCTGCCGCTGCGGCAAACAATCCATTCTGGCAAGATTCTACCGTCAAATGGAACTTCCGTTATCGCCTCGAACAAGTGCAACCTGATGGCCAGCCCGAGGATGCTTTAGCCTCGACATTGCGCAGCCGACTCACAGTCAATACTGGCAAATGGACATTGGCTGCCAATCAAAGTATCAGTGCGTTGATTGAAGCAGATCATGTCGCTGTGATCGGTGGCGAGACTTACAACAATACAGTAAATGGTTTTAGCAGATACGCCACAATTGCAGATCCGGACGGCCTGGATTTAAATCAGGCGGCTCTGTTATTTAAAGCGGGTGATGCCAGTCAGATTACGCTTGGCCGGCAGCGTCTGAACTTCGGCGACCAGCGTTTTATTGGCAGTGTTGGTTGGCGGCAGAATGAACAGACCTTTGATGGGATCAGACTAGTACAGAGCTTCGGCAGTGCAGTGCAACTCGATCTTGCCAGTTTACATAATGCCAACCGGGTGTTTGGCCCGGATGGTCCGAATGCCGATCTACATGGGCGCTTTAATTTGGCGCAAGCCAATTGGACAGTAAAACCGGAACATGTGCTGCAAGGCTACTTGTATGACCTCGATTTTGACAACCTGGTGGCTCGTTCCAGCAGCACGCGCGGATTGGATTACAAAGGTGCGGCCCAAGGTTTCAAATGGCAGATAGCACATGCAAATCAACAAGATGCCCA
>CBFGPY010000704.1:0-2104 GCA_965650755.1 uncultured Chromatiaceae bacterium
AGAGCGCATCGTGATGATCGCCGTCTGAATTGCCTGGGCCAGCGCTGTTGTCGCATTTTTTTGCCTGACTCGGGGAGTAAAAGGCTCATAGCTCAGAGGAGGGGGGCGCCGCATCCCCTTCTGCCAGCGATTTCAGCAGTTGCAGCGCTTTTGGCCAGGTCTGGCGGAAGAAATCCGCCCATTCTTGTTGACTGTCCATTTGCACTTCCAGCCGGCAACCGTCGGCAATTGGCTGGAAATAATAATCCTCGCGCGCGCCGGCCCAGGGCTCAACTTCGGGGCCGGACAAAATCTCAACCCCGTCTTTGAGCATACCCAGATGTTCGATAAAAACGTGCTGGCCAGGCTCATTGGCCACAATCCGGCTCACCATGCCCTGTTGCTGGCCGGCTTCGACTGCGATAAACAGAATTTTACTGCCGGTCTGCCAGTCGCCGACGAACTGCGAACCGGGATGAAAAGGCGCGGTCCAGACCCGGTACGTTGGGTCGTCGAGCATCAGCTGATGCACATGTGCCGGTGACGCTTTGATATCGATAGTGAAATGAAGTTTGTTCATAAAATCCCCACAAAAATCATGGCAGAAAGAACTATCGATCTATTGTGGGGTAATTCAGGAAAAAGGCAAAGAATGTGCTAGAGCCGGCCCGACGCAAGCAACCCGGCAATCATACCGGCCCAGCCGGAGCCGATACCGACCACCAGTCCAATCACACAGCCAAGCCTTTGCCGGCGTTGTTTAGCCGCAGCTTGTGGATCTGCCAGCCGTTCCCGCGCTTGTTGTGGCGCCAACAGGCGGCTGAGCTGTACCTGGGTACTGAGCAGCAGCACTGTCAGCATCGTCATACAGGCAATAGGCCCCCAGGCGCTTGGTGTCAGCTCATAAGCGGCCACCCAACAGAGGCCAAACAGCGCCATCCAGGCCATAGTGCGGCGTCTGAGCTGGCGCAGTGCGCTGGCAATCTCGGCGCTGTCAGCCCGGTCGATGGCCGGTTTCATGCCATAAAACACTGCGGCTATCGCCAGCAAGGCGCCAATGGCTGCACCACCTAATATTGCCAAAAACTTCAGTGGGCCTGATGCTGCGCCCGGTGCGACTGAATGCACCAACTGATCGGCCGCCATAGCCGCCGCTGGTGGGCTGGCGGTGGCCAGTGCCGCCGTTAAAGCAGCAGAAAAACCAAGTCCCGGTGCGGTCGACAAAATCAGCTGGCCGTAACGGCTCAGCCACTGCTCTTTTAATGATTCCCGCACCCGCTGCAGCTTTTTGCGGACATTGGCTTCGCTGATGCCCAGTAAGGCCGCCACCTGGCTGCTGGATTGTTCTTCACGATAAAACAACAGCAGTATTTCACGGCTTTCCGCCGGCAGTGCATCGAGAAATTGCTGCAGCAGCTGGCTCTGTTCAGCACGGTCATGCCAGAGTTCGGGGCTGGCGTCCGGGTCAATAAATTCGGCCAGTACGGTTTCGGCGTCATCGCTGTCCAGCTCGCGCCGCGCTTTTTCGTCACGTAGACCATGAAAAGCCTGATAGCGGGTGATTTGCCGGACCCAGGGTAAAAAGCTGCTGGCTTCGCGCAGTTGCGGCAGTTGTTGCCAGACGTGAATAAACACCTGCTGGGCGATATCTTCGCTGCGGTCTAAGTCTTTGACGATGGCGAGCGCGATACTGCTGACCATCTGGCGGCAGCGGTTGATCAGGCGCTGATAAGCCGCCATGTCGCCTTGTTGCGCTGCAAGCACGTCTGGCATTAACTGTAATTCGATGCTGTGATCCATGTTATTTCGCCTCCTGCAAAAAACTGCGGATTTTTTGATTCAGCCAGGCCGGGTCGTCCAGCATGATAAAGTGCCTTGCCTGGGTGTTGATGTCGAGCCTCGCGGTAGGTAATTTTTCCAGTTGCTGCTGATACAAAGCTTTGACGCCTGCCTGTGCCTGTGGCGGTAAGGCGCCGCTGGCACCTAGTAACAACACTGGTTGTTTGATATTGGCGACTTGTGGCCGCAAGTCGGTGGTCAGCAGTTCTGCCATCACCTTGCCGACTGTTTTGGGGTCAGATGCTTCCGCCATCGCCAGCACCTGTTGCTGCGCCGCCGGGCTGGT
>CBFGPY010000705.1:0-2097 GCA_965650755.1 uncultured Chromatiaceae bacterium
TAAGCGGGTGAACGCCTGATAAATCACCACTTTGCCTGCGGGCGCATCGATAGCCGGTGCCGGCATTGGCGACACGTTCATCGGCACTGGCTGCGCGCTGATCTGAACATCTGACGGCGCCGGCTTACAGGCGCTGAGCAACAGCGTTGCAGTGCATATTGAAGCTAATAAACTGAATTTCATCATAATTTTTCATTTTCACTTAAGTCCCCGATAACGAGCATGCTAGCATGCAGAGCCGGTTAAGCTGCAACTTTGCCTGTTGCATACGTTTGCAACTGCTGTTTAAGTGTTATAGCGCCGGTCAAGCTGATCGATGAGATCAAGCAAATACTGATTGTCTGTGGCGTGCGGGCGTTCTGGCCGCACCGCGCCGGTTTCCGTCAGCACCAGCACGGCATCCCCGCTGATAAAATAGACATGGTGGCCAAAAAAACTGACGGCCACTGACAAGTCCTGTAAACGGTAACCACAGCCAAAGGGCGTGTCAGCCACCACACCAAAATGTTCAGTGGTAGCAAATACCCGCAATAACTTTTGACTCGATGGTAAGGTAGACATTCGCAGCGGACAGGTTCCGGCAATTGATTCACATGCAGACCCTAGCATAGTTCAGTCAGGTTTTATCTGCGTTTCTCAGGAGTGCAATAATCATCATGCAAAAATTACCCGCCAGCTTAATAGCGGCAACTCTGTTGGCCGCACAATTCCCGTTGTCAGCGGAAACAGTGCACTCTTCAGCGCTGTTGCAGGCGTTGCAACCATATTGCGGTAAAGCTTTTGCCGGCAAGCTCGTCAGTAATGCCGCTGAGGATGCGGCGATGGCCGGGCAACAGCTGATTGTGCATGTTGCCAATTGCCGCAGCGGTGAAGTGCGGATGCCGTTTCATGTCGGCGAGGACCGTTCCCGCACCTGGGTGCTGCGTGAGTTGCCACAAGGTTTACAACTCAAACATGATCACCGTCATCAGGACGGCAGCCATGACGAGTTGACGATGTATGGCGGCTCAACTTCTGACGCCGTCTCTGCACTGACGGTGCGTTTTCCGGCCGATGCATACAGCAAACTGATGTTTCAGGCACTTGGCCGTACAGCTGCGCCGGCTAATGTCTGGTCTTTTACCATTGAACCTGGTCAGCAGCTGATTTACCGCTTAAGCCGGCCAGGCCGTGAATTTGCCGTGGCGTTTGACCTCAGCCAACCCGTGCCGTTACCACCACCGGCCTGGGGGGCTATGCAGCATAACCTGTAAGCCAAAGATGCGATTAACTGTGGCCGGTCTGAGATTGGCCCTACTGGTACTTCAGCGCCTGCTTTAGTAACATCAGGCAGCCGTGACACGGCAACCTTATAACGACAACAATCACCCCAGGTGATGGAGATTTTATGAAACCACAATTCTGGTTTTCAGGAACATGGTTAGCGCTCAGTGCCTGCCTGAGCCTGGCGGCCTGTCAGAAGCAGCCGGAGCCGGCAGCGACGACAGCTGCGGCGCCGGCAGTAGCCACAGCCGAACAGACAGTACCGGCGGCTTTGCCGGATACTGAGTTCAACCCCAAGCTTGCTGAATACATTAAAACTTTATCTTCAGATGAATTCCAGGGCCGCGCGCCGGCCACCAAAGGCGAAGAGCTGACGCTGGCGTATCTGTCGGAGCAGTTCAAACGTATCGGTTTAAAGCCGCTCAGTGACGGCAGTTATATCCAGCCGGTACAGCTGGTGCAGATTGATCCGAAAGAAGTGTCGGCGATGACCTTCAGCGGTGACAAAGCGCCGGCCCCTTTTAAATACCGCGACCAGATGTTTACCTGGACCACCCGCGTCACTGAATTCAGTGAAATCAAAGATTCTGAGCTGGTGTTTGTTGGCTACGGTATCGTCGCCCCTGAATACGACTGGAATGACTACGAAGGCCTTGATGTGAAAGGCAAAACCGTGGTGATGTTTGTCAACGATCCGGGTTTTGCCACCCAGGATCCGAAACTCTTCACCGGCAATGCCATGACCTATTATGGTCGCTGGACCTACAAGTTTGAAGAAGCAGCCCGTCAGGGCGCGGCCGGTGCGCTGATTGTGCATGAGACCGACGCGGCATC
>CBFGPY010000706.1:0-2096 GCA_965650755.1 uncultured Chromatiaceae bacterium
TATGTACACCTTTGAGTACCACGACATTAAGCCCCAGCCAGACATCGTCGCCAATCCAGACCGGTGCGCTGGCGCCTGGCTCCCCGCGTTGACGGGCCTGTGCATCCAGCGGATGGCGGTCTGAGTCAGTGATAGTGACGTTTGCCCCGCACATGACACGCTGCCCCAGTCTTACCTCCTGCGCTGCGGCGATCACTGTGCCACTGAGACCACAGCCATCACCGATCTCCAGCCTTGCTCCGGCGGCAGCGCTTAAAAAACAACGCCGGTTCAGTCCAATGGTATTGGCAGCCGGATCGGATCGCAGAACGACGTCACGGCCCACACTGATGTAGCCTTGTGGATGCCGGACAAAACGTGCAAATCCATAAAACTGCACAGGGCCACGAAATTCAACGCCCCAAAGCCAGCCCGCCGCACGCATCAGCAGCGAACAAATCCCGCACCAAATCTTTTGTTGCCATTGAAAACAGCGGTATACCAAACTGCCTTTCACTGTATCCCTCGGACCGCCGTTTCGGCGAGTATATTGAATTGCATCAACTTTATCATATCAGCACTTAGATTCAGCGCTCTGCTGTTATGGGTTTTGCCACCTCAGACATTGCCGGTACCGACGTAAAATAGGTAAGGCTATCACCCCTTCCCCCACTAACATCGCGAGCAACGCGCCCATTACACCGCCAGCGGCAAGCCCTAACAGGACCAGTGGTACTGTCAGCACACTTGCCCGTATCGTGACATTCGCCAGAAACTGAAACTGGTCCAAAGCCTGCAACACTGTACTGGCCGCACCGCGTAAACAGCGCAGGAAAGCCGCCAGCGTCACTACTGCTGTACAGCTGACAAAATCTGCCAGACTGGCTAGCTCTGGCCACAGCCATTGCGGCGCCAGTACCAACAGTAATGCCAGCCCCAACACATTCAGTAAAAAAGCCAGCAGACTCCAGACGGTCAGTTGTCGTGCGATCCGGCGCAGCGCCGCCCAATCCTCAGCAGCGGCCGCCTGTGCCAGTCTGGGCCGGTCGATTTGCGCCAGACTGCTTTGCACTAATGTCATCGGCCGCAGAAAAAGCCCGGCAGCAGCGACAGGCGCCAGTGCTGCAGCGCCATGCCAGCAAACAATCAAATACTGATGGACGTTCGCGCTCACTTCCGCCGTCAACACACCGGCAAGCGCTGGTTTGCCCTGCCCGCGATATCCTTGCGACCACAGCTGCCAGTCGGGTTCTGTCCGCACCACAGGCGCCCATTGCCACAAACCAGGCAGCACACTGCAACATGCTGCCAGCAACAACAAGCCACTGACAGACCATAACGCGATGAGCTGCAATGCCCAGAGCGCAGCCAAACCACACAACACCAGCAGGCTGAACAATGAATCAGCCACAATGGCCTGTGTAGCGGCCTGTTGTAGCTGTACGGTACGCCAGAACCAGCGCAGCAACATCAAAGCTGAACTGCAGGCCAGCACGACAGTGACAGACAGTGCTATCCCCTGCGCCATCAGCAGCAGAGCCTGCAGCGCAGCACAGCAAAGCGCCAGCAGCGTCACCAGCTTTAACAGCGGATTTAAGCCAGAATGACTGACTGCGCCGTCGCGGCTCGCAATCAACAATGGCGCACCAAAAAGTGCATTAACCAGACTATAGGCAAAAGCCTGAACCAACAGATAAAAAGCAAAGGCGCCGTATGCCTGTGGATCGCCCTGCAGCAGGAGCAGATAACCCAGCAAAAATGACGCCGTGGCATAGGCCGTATTAGCGCCAAGCGCCCAGAATCGTCGGTCCTGCCACAGCCTCATCAGCGACGCCCCAGCAGGAACAGGCTGAGCAGCCGCAGGGGCCTGACCAGACGGCGATAACTCAAACTCAGCAGGCAGTACAACAGAAAAGGTAATCCCAGCAACAAGATATCAAAAGCAGGTTCGCTCACCCACTGATGCCAACATTTACCGAATAAAGTGAGGAGCGGTTCATGGGCCGCAAATACAAAAAACACCTGGTCACTGTGTTGTTGTACAAAATCCGGTTGCAACTGCTGTTGGCTTTTCGCGGCAATTCGCAGCAGCAAGTTCCACACCCACAGCGCACCGG
>CBFGPY010000707.1:0-2092 GCA_965650755.1 uncultured Chromatiaceae bacterium
GCTTAAACCCGGTTGTGGCGGCTCAGTGAAAAGACGCTGCAGCGCTGCGGTCAATTCATCCTGTTGCCAGGCCTGCACTGCGTTTGGCATGGCCCGACTGGCCTGTGCCGTGGCGCTGTCCGGTGGACAGATCGCCAGCAGCGGTTTACCACTTTGAATGTAGTCGTACAGTTTTCCCGGGATCTGATAGTTAAAAATCTGGTCCTGGATCAACAAGTTCGCTGAGCATTGCATCATCTCGGCCTGCGCCTGCATAAAAGGCACCGCTGGCAGAAACTCGACCAAAGCAGTGATACCAAACTGCGCCAGAGTGGCGGCAAATTGCTCCGGCTTGCCACTGCCACGGAACTTCAGCACAAAGTTGTCTGGTGTCAGCAACCCTTGTTGCTGTAATTCGGCGATAGCGCGGAAAATGCCGCTGATATCGCGGCCATTGCCGTATAAGGCACCGCTGTACAGCAGGGTGAATTTGTCCGGCGTGGTCGCTGGCGGTAAATCCAGCGGCACAAAACCATTTTCAATCACCTGAAACTTGGCTGGCGGTTCGGCCGGGTAAAGGCTGCGGTATAAACCAGCCGCGGCCTGACTGGTGGTGACCACAGCGCTCGCCTGCGCCACGACCTTGCGTTCGAGATAACGCATCAGGCCATTAAAATGCTGATAAGCCGGATTGTAATGGCATTGCAACGGGTCGCGGAAATCGGCAATCCAGGGGGTGGCGGTTTTTTTGCTGAGGCTGTGGCCAATCAGATGCGTGGTCAGCACCGGATAAGTCGACCAGATCAAATCAATTTGGTGTTCCCGGATCAGCTGTTGCCCCTTTGCAACGGCGCTGAAATACCAGGGCCAGTAGCGGTCCGGTACAGCGGCAAAGGCCGGCGAGCGGCCAAACAGTGAAAACAGCTTGCTGGCGTCTTTGGCCTGACTACGAAAGATCCGACCTTGCAACAGCGGCGATATCTGCAGTTCATGGTCAAAGCGCTGATAAATATCTTCGCTTGCTGTTAATACATAAGGCTCTGCGCCCATTTCTGCCAAATATTCGGCGAAGCGGTAAGGACGCTGCACACCAGCGCTGCGTGCCGGAGGCATTTCAAATGCAATCAGTAAAATCTTCAGCGGCCTGGCCATTAATTCGCCACTCCGAGTACACGACGCACCAGGTCGCTAAAACCGGATAATTCGGCTTCCAGCTCCAGCCAGTGCACATCTTCGCCATCGAGAATGCGGCGGATCTGCAACACATCAGAGCCTTGTTTGTGCAGGCCAATATGGGTGGTGGTCGCGGTTAAAACGCCATTTTGCTGCAATAACGGCAAATGCGCCGGCTGATATTCGCCACTGGGATAACAGAAATGCACCAGCTGCTCTGTTGGCGTAAATTGAGCCAGCCAATCGCGGTTCTGATTGATTTCTGCCGCTAAAGCAGCCGCATCCAGCGGGCTGCAATGGCGATGTGTGTGCAGCTGCAGTTCAACATTGGCCTGCTGCAGGCTACGCAGCTCATTGGCATCGAGCAGGCGGAACAGCGGGCGGCCTTGCTGATGTAAAGAGACCTGCAGCTGATCAGCCAGTTGATACAGCACATCAGCCCGTGCAGCTGCATCGGGTAACTGGTCAATCAACTGGCAAATCTGCCGGACCAATGCCGGAGTATTGGGTGAGGGCAGGCTGATGTCGATAGACTCAGCCACACCGGGCACCGTCAGATGCAGAGCGCTGGCGCTGGTTTTCCACAACAGATAAGACACCGCGACATTCAGCACCGGGATTTGTTTGTCAGCATAATAACTGGTGACATACAACATCAGTGGAAACTTATGTTTTGCCAGCGCGTCGCCGACCAGTTCCGCCGTACCGGACCAGCCATCGTCCATCGTCAGCGCCAGTTGCAGCGGACGCTTCGGATTGGCCAGGCCTTCACTTAATGACACAATCTGGTAGCGGCTGTTCGCCAGATATTGCAGACGTGCCGCAAAGGTTTGCGGTTTCATAAAGAGCTTAGGCCGGAACTGATGCTCGTCGGCATAGGCAAAGCCGTGATAACACAGTACCCGCAGGTGATAGCGATACCAATAACGACACAGCGCAA
>CBFGPY010000708.1:0-2091 GCA_965650755.1 uncultured Chromatiaceae bacterium
GTGGTCTGTGTAGGTGTAACGGGTTGTCCGCCCAAGGCTATCGGTGTCTGATGTGATCAGTTGGCGCTGTTCTGGGGCCGGATAAACGCTCAGCTGAACAGTGCGCTGATAGCCGGCAGGGCCTGTGATCTGAATTTTGGAAAACTGCTTAGCCGGGTCAAAACCGGTGCCCGTCGCTGCGGTATAGCTGTATTTGTAGGCCAGACCACGATTCACGACGTCGGTGACAAATAAATTATGATTGATGCCGCCATAGTTCAGGGTGGCGCTGCTGACTTGCAGAGTTTGCGCACTGTCATCCGGTAATTTCAGTGAAAATACTGAAGTAAAATCACTGGCACCCAGTGCATTATCTAAACCACTGTAGCTCCATGTATTCCCCAGCAGGTCGCTTTGGCTGTATGCGCTCTGTCCACTATAGGTAAAACGGGCCAGATCTGTTGCAGGTGCATCCGTTTTGACAATGCGGGCCGTGGCGACTGAACTCCAGGCAAAAGTGCCTGTACTGATGTCATTTGATTTGTAGGTCAGGATTAACTGATAACCCAAATTGGTGGTGACCGTTTTGGGCCTGTGATGTTTCACCAGACCCGAAACTGCGGTGTCGTACTGGTAACTGAGCTTTTCCCCATCCGGAAAATACACTTCGCTGGCGTACCAGGTGCCTTCATAGGTTTTTTTACTCAGCGGATCGCTACTGAAATCCTGAAATGAAGACATTAAGGTATACCGTACCAGTAAACCGGTTTTGCCTTGTTTGTAAGTAAATTGCCGGGAAGATGCGTCCATAGTGCCAAGCAATTTTGACCCAGTGCCATCAGCAGCCACACATTCCGGATTACAGTTAAAAAATTCCGACGTTTTGCCGCCAAAGATCAAGGTATAACTTTCTTTGCGCGGACCGATCAGGAAGCCCTGTGGTGTAGCGGCACTGTACAACACACCGGTAATTTTTGAGTCGAACTGCTGCATGCTTTGTAACGACAAATTTGGCGCTGCAGGAATTTGTAGTACCGGCAGTTGCGGGTAGAATTTGCCGGACATCAGGTCCACGGAGTTCAGATCTGCTGCAACCTGCAACGGTTTTAACAGTTTTAGTTCGCTTGCTGACAAATTCGGGATATTCGCTAAAAACACACAGAGACCAATCAGAGCTTTATTGATGAATTTCATGTTTTGTTGCTTCTCTTTACAGGTTCGTCCTTGTCCAACTGCGAAGCGAATGCCTCATGAACGCTCGTTGCATCAAACCGTTAATTGCCAATTCTGATGATTTTTCCTTCCACATCAGTGAACTGACCATTGGTACATTGCAGGATGATCGATGTCGCTACAGGCACCTGAATATTGGCGCTACCGGTCGCGGGTAAATTCAGTTGCTGGCCGTAACCACCGGCTACCTGCAGCGAGCATTTGCTGGCATTTTGTGCAGCCCACTGCACCTGTACTGTGGCTCCAGCCACACTGACTTTATCTGGTGCAGAAAAAAGCGTGATACGGGGCGAAGTTGCTGGAATATTGCTGATCTCCAGCGTCGTCCTGTTATGACCATCGTCAAGTGCCTGCGCCATTGACAGGCTGTTATTGTCAGTCGCAGCAATCAGGCGCCCTCTGGCGTCATAACTAAAAGTGCTGGTGGTGTCTGTAGTGGTGAAACTGAAGTTTGCAGCTCTTTGTGTACTATCGGTCATGCCTGCTTTAAAAGCTCTGGCTTTGACTGTGGCGTTGGCAGTTAAAGTAAAAGGCGCAGAATACACCGGCGAACTGGTGCTGATATCCGTACCATTAGTGCTGTAACGGATAGTAGCGCCTGTGGTTGCAGAACTCAGGCTCACCGACACTGAACCTGAATGGATGCCGCCGTTGGGAGATATGGCCGGGCTACTCACCTGTGGCAGCGGGTTCACCGTAAAACTTGCAGCTGTTTGTGTACTATCGGTCATGCCTGCTTTAAAAGCTCTGGCTTTCACTGTGGCATTGGCAGTTAAAGTAAAAGGTGCAGAATACACCGGCGAACTGGTACTGATATCCGCCCCATTGGTGCTGTAACGGATAGTCGATCCTGTGGTTGCCGAACTCAGGCTCACCGAC
>CBFGPY010000709.1:0-2090 GCA_965650755.1 uncultured Chromatiaceae bacterium
TTTTCCCAGTGACCAGAACGTTCCCACAACACTTTGTCCATCATAAATGGACCTTTAACTTCCTGGTAATCGTATTCGGCCAGTTTTTCGCGGACAAAGGCTTCCAGCTCGCGGAAAATAGTCCAGCCGTCGTTGTGCCAGAATACCATGCCCGGCGCTTCTTCCTGCCAGTGAAACAGGCCAAGCGCTTTACCGATTTTACGGTGGTCACGTTTTTCCGCTTCTTCCAGCTGCAACAAATAAGCCGCTAATTGCTTTTTATCCGCCCAGGCGGTGCCGTAAATGCGTTGTAGCATTTTGTTTTTCGCATCACCGCGCCAATAGGCACCGGCCACTTTCATAATCTTGAAATGCTGGCAGAAACGCATATTTGGCACATGTGGGCCACGGCACATGTCGATGTATTCTTCGTGATGGTACAGACCTGGTCTGTCGTCTTTGGCGACATTGTCGGTCAGAATTTCCATCTTGTAGGATTCGCCACGGGCTGCGAAAGTGTCGTACGCTTCCTGCCAGCTGACTTTTTTCTTCACCACGTCGTATTCAGTTTTCGCCAGTTGCAGCATCCGCGCTTCTAATTGCGCCAGGTCGTCGCTGCTGATCGGGCGGTCTAAATCCACGTCGTAGTAAAAACCGTTGTCGATGACCGGACCAATCGCCATTTTGACGTTTGGCCATAATTGTTTGATGGCATGACCGAGCAAATGCGCACAGGAGTGGCGCAGGATCTCTAAACCTTCCTGATCTTTGCTGGTAACAATGCTTAAGCTGCTGTCTTCGGTGATTAATTCACAGGCATCCACTAACTGGCCGTTAATTTTACCGGCAATAGTGGCTTTGGCTAAACCCGGGCCAATGTCTTTGGCGACATCCATCACAGATAATGGGGCTTCGAAAACACGTTGACTGCCGTCTGGCAGAGTAATGACTGGCATGATAAATCCTCACAGTGGTGGCCCGTACCAAGGGTCACATGTTGAATAAATTAAAGAAATGGGCTTTTTGGTTTTGCCGTACGAGTGGCGAAACAACGTGGCCAAAGAACGTATCCAAGGCCACGCACTAAAAAGCGCTGCCATATTACTGGCTGCGCCCGGCCGGAGCAAGTCTGCTGTCCAGCCGACAAGCGGTCGATACTTTGTTCCTGATCAACACGACCAGCCGGCGGAAGCGGCAAAGTCGACCATAATTCATTGGTAAAACCTATTTTTTCACTGTGGAGCAACACGATGTGGCAAGCCATTGCGGACCAAATCAGTACCGAACTCGATCAGGAATTCCGGATCACGCATAAACAACAACTCGCCACTCACTCGGATAACCTGCTCTATCACTTAAGCGGTGGTGACCAGCACTATCTGGTTAAATTAAATCACCGTGAGGTGCTCGACAGCTTTGAGACCGAAGCATTGTCGCTGAAATTTATGCAAAACCGGCATTGCCTGAAAGTGCCGCAAGTGGTCTGTGCCGGCCAAACCATCGAAAAAGCTTTTCTGGTACTGGAGTATCTGCCGCTGGCAACAGATCATCCTTACGGCTGGCAAGCGCTTGGCCATCAGCTGGCGTTTTTGCATCAGGCTGACGATCAGGCCATGTACGGCTTTGACTGGGACAACTACTTAAGTGCCACCCTGCAGCCTAACCAGTGGGGCGGCAACTGGTCGGTATTTTTTTCCGAGCAACGCATTGGCTGGTTGTTACAGTTGTTGGCTGAGCAGCAACAAGGCTTTGGCGACATCGACAAGATAGTTGAGCGGGTGCGCCAGCGTCTGCACCACCACCAGCCAAAACCAGCGCTGGTGCACGGCGAGTGCTGGCGTGGCAATGTCGGCTTTTTAGGTGAAACCCCGGTGATGTTTGACCCGGCCTGTTATTTTGGCGACCGTGAAGTGGATATCGCTTTTGCCGAATTGTTTGACCCGATGCCGGCAGCTTTCTTTTCTGCCTATCAGCAAGTTCATGCCCTGCCGGAAGGATTTACCGAACGCAAAGACCTGTATAACCTGTATCATCTACTCCATCTGGCTTATTTACGAGGCGGTCGCTATCGTTGGCAGGCGCAGGAGTTGATCCAACAGCTGTTGAGCTGA
>CBFGPY010000710.1:0-2087 GCA_965650755.1 uncultured Chromatiaceae bacterium
GGAGCAGCTGACCACAGATGTCACACCATTGCTGACGGCAAATGACCGCTGGCAGCAACTCGACCGGCAAAGCGCAGTAGGCAGTGCGCTGGACCGGGCAGAACGCTTTTTATTGTTAGCGGGCCTGCTGGGGATTGTGCTGGCCGCTGCCGCGGCAGCGGTGGCTGCGAACCGTTACAGCCAACGCCATCAAATGGCAGTTGCGGTGATCAAAGCGCTTGGCGTGACTGCCACTTTGGCCAGAAAAATCTATTTCAGCCATTTGGCACTGGTGACTGGCTTTGCCAGCCTGTGTGGCTTATTGCTCGGTTTACTGGCGAATGTCGCGGTGCAGGGGATTCTCGGTCAGTGGCTTGAAGGTTATCAGGCCGTGTTTAGTGCCAAATCTGCCTGGCTGGGCGTGGCGACGGCGCTGATTTGCTCATTGCTGTTTTCGCTGCGGCCAGTCTGGCGCTTAACCGCAGTGCCGGCTATAGAAGTGCTGCGCCAGCAAAATCATGACCATCGCATCGATTACTGGCAACTTATCAGTGGTTCTGTTGCGGTGTTAACGTTGATGTGGCTGTTTAGTGGTGACTTTTGGCTTTCAGGCATGTTGTTCCTGGCCTGTGCCGGTTTTGGTTTATGTTTACTCGGCTTTGCCGCTATTCTGGTGCGGGTGGCAAAACCAATGGCAGCCGGGCAAAGCAGTGCGTTAAAACTGGCTCTGGCCAACTTACGCCGGCGCTTGTGGCAAAATAGTTTCCAGTTGATGACTTTCAGTCTCGCGTTGTTTTTAACGCTGGTGCTCTATTTCCTGCGGGCAGAATTGCTCGAGCAGTGGAAACAACAAGTGCCGGAAAACGCTCCTAACCAGTTTCTGGTCAATATGACCGCCATTGAAAAAGATCAGATAGCGCAGCAGCTGCAGCAGGCTGGAGTAACCACCGGTACCTTTTATCCGATGATTTCCGGGCGGGTTTTGGCGGTCAATGGTGAAACTCTGCAGGAGCCGGAACAGGATGAAAGTGCAGCGCCACGAAACAATCAGGCGTCGAAGCAGCAATCTTCTGAGCAATCTTCTGGCCAATCAGCAGCGCAGCAGGCTAGCGCTGCGCCGGCAGCCGGGCGACAAGGCTTTGGTCGGGAACTGAATCTGAGTTGGTTGTCCGAGCTGCCGGCCAATAATCTAATCACCGCAGGCAACTGGTTTGACGGGCCGGCGCAAGTGTCAGTTGAACAGCAACAGGCCGAGCGGTTACAGTTGAAACTCGGCGACAAGCTGACTTTTGCTATCGGTGGTCAGCAATTTGATGCCACAGTGACCAGTTTTCGCAAAGTGGACTGGAATAGTCTGCAGCCCAATTTCTTTATGTTGTTGAGCCCGGATTTGATGGAAAACTTTCCGGCGACTTATCTGACCGCGTTTTATCTGCCAGAGACTGAGCAACCAGTGCTGACAGGGTTGCTGAAACAATTCCCGACCGTGTCGGTGATTTCTGTTGCGGTGATTTTACAGCAAGTTACGGCAATCATTGACCAGGTGTCCCTGGCGCTGACTCTGATCCTCATCCTGGTTTTTGCTGCAGCAGTGTTGGTGCTGGTCGCCCAGGTGCAGGCAACAGTAGAACAGCGCGAGCAGGAGTTAGCCATTTTGCGTACGCTTGGAGCCCGTGGCCGTTTTTTGCGCCAGGCGGTGTTGTACGAGTTTGCGGCATTGGGGTTACTGGCAGGTGTCTTCGCTACCTTATTGGCTGAGACCTTGCTCGCGGTAGTGCAGATGCGGATGTTCCAGTTGCCGTTTAATCTGCATCAAAGTTTGTGGGGCCTGGGCCCGGTTGCTGGTATCTCGTTACTGACGGTGCTGGGGGCTTTGTTGCTGCGTGGCATTTTGCAACCTACGCCGGCGAGTCTGATCCGGCGTGCCTTGCATAACTAAATGACCACTAAAATTTCAGGGCGGCAAGTGCCGCTCTGAGTTGGTTATAGTGAAAACTGTAGCCAGCCTCAAGCAGCCGTTTTGGATAAACCTGTTGTCCGAACAGCAACAGGTCGGCCATTTCACCAAACAACACACGCAAAGCAAAAGCTGGTAAAGGCAGCAATTC
>CBFGPY010000711.1:0-2077 GCA_965650755.1 uncultured Chromatiaceae bacterium
TTATTGCGGGCTTCATCGCCAAAACGTACGTCTTTTGCAGCCATTTTCTAATACCTCAAATCAAATTCAATGCGTGGGAAAAGTTATTACCGAATGATTATTCAGTGATGATGCCAAGAATGTTGTCTTCTTTGGTGATCACGTATTCCTGACCGTCGATTTTCTCAGTGCGCTCGACATAAGCGCCGAAAATCACCTTGTCACCCACTTTCACTTCCAGTGGACGCACGCTGCCGTTTTCCAGAATACGACCATTGCCTACAGCAACAACTTCACCGCGGGTCGACTTCTCAGCAGATGCGCCAGTCAGCACGATACCACCGGCTGATTTGCTCTCAGCTTCCAGACGCTTGATGATGACGCGATCATGTAATGGACGAATATTCATGTGTAAAGCTCCTGAACATGTTTTGTGGATTTAATCCCGCAAGCGGGGTTAAAAAATTTTGTAACCGGGATATGGGGTAAACCCGGGGAAAAACCAAGGGTATAGACCGAAGATTTTTTTTCCGGCAGTTTTTTTGGCTTGTTTGACCTGGCCACCTGCAGCGAAAAGCTGCAATAAAAACCGACGTTGAAAGAAAGTGTCTGCTTTGCCGGTCTGGTGCCTACAGCCATGATTGCGTTAAAGTAAAGTCATATTCGTAATGCAATTGTTTGATGCTGTCTGCCAGACCATTCGCCGCTTGTATCCGTAAAGCGTGCCAGAAATGATTGCCATCCCGGTCAGTCAGGGCCTTTTGCCTTAACCGGGTCAATGAGGAATGCTCCCCGAATGAATAACCGCCGATCCTTTATCACCGCGCTGTTCACCTTGTTTTTGTCGGTTTGTTTGCCGCTGCAAGCCGCCGAACCTGCACCTGCCAGTCAAAACCCGGTACCGGCGCAGAATATTCTCGCCGCCTTACAAAAACCGCAGTTTTTGCCGGTTGACCAGGCTTTTACGCTGGATTTTGCCCAAAGCGGCGAATCCTTGCGTATCAGCTTTCAAATTGCCGACGGTTATTACCTGTATAAACACAAACTGAAAATTGCTGGTGTCGCGGTTAATTTCAGCAACCCGCTGTTACCGGCCGGCTTACCGCATGAAGACGAATATTTCGGCAAGACCGAGATCTACCGCCATCAACTGGTGTTTGACGTTAAACTGGCCAACATCGATGCAGATGCCAAATTAAAAGTTCGTTATCAGGGCTGCGCCGATGCCGGTTTATGTTATCCGGTAGAAACCCGCGAAATTCCGCTGATAAGTTCAGCGAAACCGGCCAGCAGCGCTGCGGCATTAAGCGAAGCCCCAGCAACGGCGGCATCAGCAGCGCCAGTCTCCAGTCAAATTGGGCTGGCCGAGCGCCTGAGCAGCGATAAAAGCCTGCTGACCCTCGGACTGTTTTTCCTGCTTGGTTTAGGCCTGGCTTTTACGCCTTGTGTGTTTCCGATGTACCCCATTCTGACCAGCATTATTGTGGGCCAGGGCCAGCAACTGAGTCACGGCCGGGCGTTTCGCTTGTCTTTTGCTTATGTCCAGGGCATGGCGCTGACCTATTCACTGTTGGGACTCGTTGTCGCCAGTGCCGGCGTGAAATTTCAGGCGGCGTTTCAACATCCGGCGGTGTTGATTGGCATGAGCCTGCTGTTTGTGCTGCTGGCTGGCGCGATGTTTGGCTGGATTAATCTGCAACTGCCATCACGTTGGACGGAAAAACTGACGGCAACCAGCAATCGCCAGCAAGGTGGTTCTGTCAAAGGTGCGCTGGTGATGGGGGCTTTATCCGGCCTCGTGGCGTCCCCTTGTACTACGGCGCCGCTCACCGGCGTCTTGCTGTATATCGCCCAAAGTGGTGATTTAGCTTACGGCGCGCTGGTGCTGTATATCCTGAGCCTGGGTATGGGCCTGCCATTATTGCTGCTTGGCAGCAGCGGCGGTAAATGGCTGCCAAAACCGGGCGCCTGGATGGATGTGATCAAAGCTATTTTTGGTTTCCTGTTGTTATCAGTGCCATTGATGCTGTTATCGCGCATCATCTCCGCCGAAGTGCTGTTAGTGCTCGGGTCTTTGTTAGCGCTTGGTTTTGCGCTG
>CBFGPY010000712.1:0-2074 GCA_965650755.1 uncultured Chromatiaceae bacterium
GTGGCCGGGACTGGCAATCAGGTGATAAAAAACGCGGCAAAAGCCGCGTTTTTTCTGTCAAAGCACTCCACTTCAACGCTCTGGTTTCTCCAGCCCGTCAACAGTGACATTCGCCAACATGCCGGCGCCTGAAGTTTCATTGTTGCGTAATTTGATCATCAGACGCAGGTCATTCGGTGAATCGGCATGGTGTAGTGCATCGGCGTAACTGATTTGGTTACGTTGATACAGGTCATACAATGCCTGGTCAAAGGTCTGCATGCCGAGTTCACGCGATTTCGCCATTACCGCTTTAATCTCGTCAATCTGACCTTTTTTGATAAGGTCGGCCACCAGCGGCGAATTGGTCAGCACTTCAATCGCCGCCATGCGTTTGGAACCGTCTGCGGTGGCGATCAGTTGCTGGGCCACAATGCCGCGCAGGTTCAGCGCGAGGTCAAACATCAGTTTGGCATGTTTCTCTTTCGGTACTAAGTGCAGAATGCGGTCAATCGCCTGGTTAGCATTGTTGGCGTGCAGGGTTGCGATACACAAATGGCCGGTTTCAGCGAAACTCAGCGCATATTCCATCGTATCCTGGCTTCTGATTTCACCAATCAGGATCACGTCCGGCGCCTGACGCAATGAGCTTTTCAGCGCTGCTTCAAACGACTCGGTATCAATGCCTACTTCGCGCTGTGTGATAAGACTCTTGGCATGATCATGCACAAATTCAATCGGATCTTCGATGGTCAGGATATGACCACGGGCATTTTTATTACGATAGCCAATCAACGCCGCCAGGGACGTCGATTTACCGGTGCCGGTGCCACCGACAAACAGCAGCAGGCCGCGTTTGGACATGATCAGTTCTTTTAAAATAGGTGGCAAACCTAACTCGTCAACGTCCGGAATTTTAGTGACGATGCGACGCACCACCATCCCAGCCTGATCGCGTTGGAAAAACGCCGACACCCGGAAGCGGCCGGCGTCGTTCGCAATAGCGAAATTGCATTCTTTATGCGTCAGAAATTCGTTTTTTTGCTTGTCATTCATACAAGCCAGCACGATTTCCAGTGACGCTTCGGCGCTGAGCGGCGTCTCTTCAATCGGTTGCAGCTCGCCATTGATTTTGGCGGCGACCGGCATGCCGGCCGTAACAAACATATCCGATGCCTTGGCATCGACCATTTTTTGCAACAGTCTGATTAATTCCATCATCGTCTCCGTTAAATCCGGCCCATGGCACCAAAAGCATTTTTGTCCTGCGCTTTGGCGAGCGCATCCTGCCGGGTGATCAGGCCACGGTTGACCAGATTCAGCAGACACTGGTCCATCGTCTGCATACCATGCGAGGCGCCGGTTTGAATGACCGAATACATCTGGGCGATTTTGTCTTCGCGGATAAGATTTCGGATCGCCGGCACGCCCGTCATAATTTCATGTGCCGCGATACGGCCACCGCCAATTTTTTTCAGCAGCGTTTGCGAAATTACCGCCCGCAGCGATTCGGACAACATCGACCGCACCATGGCTTTTTCTTCGCCTGGGAAGACGTCAATGATCCGGTCGATGGTTTTGGGTGCCGAGGTGGTGTGCAGCGTGCCAAACACCAGATGACCGGTTTCTGCTGCAGTCATGGCAAGGCGGATGGTTTCCAGGTCACGCAATTCACCAACCAGAATCACGTCCGGGTCTTCCCGCAATGCTGAGCGCAGCGCGTTGGAGAAACTTAAAGTATCGCGGTGTACTTCGCGCTGGTTAACCAGACACAGTTTGTTGTGGTGCACGAATTCAATCGGGTCTTCAATGGTCAGAATATGCTCATGCCGGCCGGTATTGATGTAATCCACCATGGCCGCCAGCGTAGTGGATTTACCCGAGCCGGTGGGCCCGGTGACCAGCACCAGACCACGCGGATTGTCAGCAATAGTGCGGAACACTTCCGGGGCGCCCAAATCATCGAGGCTCAGTACTTCGCTTGGAATAGTCCGGAATACTGCGGCCGCGCCACGGTTTTGTACAAAAGCATTGACCCGGAAGCGGGCAAGGCCCGGCACTTCAAACGAGAAGTCCGACTCGAGGCGTTCTTCGT
>CBFGPY010000713.1:0-2072 GCA_965650755.1 uncultured Chromatiaceae bacterium
CATCTGGCGGTCAGTCGCGGTGAAAAACAACCAGACCCTTCGCTGCCGGCCATTGTGTGGCTTGGCTACAGCATTCATGGCAATGAAGCCAGTGGCGCCAATGCTTCGTTGAGGGTGGTTCATCAGCTGCTGACTTCAACAGATCCGGCCGTCAAAACCCTGTTGGATAACAGCATTATTTTGTTGCAGCCCAGTCTGAATCCGGACGGTAACGACCGTTTTGCGACTTGGGTCAATATGCATCAGGGCACTGCACCGGTCGCAGATCCACAGCATCGGGAGCATGTCGAGCCCTGGCCCAACGGCCGGCCTAACCATTATTGGTTTGACTTAAACCGCGACTGGTTATTACTGCAGCATCCGGAAAGCCAGGCGCGTATAACGCAGTTTCACCGCTGGCGGCCGCAAATTGTGGCGGATTTCCACGAGATGGGCACCAACAGCACCTTCTTTTTTCAACCCGGCATTCCAAGCCGCAACAGCCCTTTTGCACCGGAATCGACGATTAAGCTGACCAATCAACTGGCAAAGTTCCACGCCAAAGCGCTGGATGAGGTAAACCGGCTCTATTTCACCGAAGAGGCTTTTGATGATTTTTATGTCGGCAAAGGTTCAACGTACCCGGATGTGCACGGCAGTGTCGGTATTTTGTTTGAGCAGGGCAGCAGCCGTGGCCATTTGCAGGAGAGCCTGCAATCGGAGCTCAGCTTCAGCTTTGCCATCGACAATCAGTACCGCACCTCATTTTCGACCTTAAATGGCGCTGTTGCGCATAAACAGGATTTGCAGCAGGCCCAGTATCAGTTTGCACAAAAATCCAAAGAGCAGGCCCGGCTTGACCCGGTGCGCGGTTATCTGCTGCGCGAATCAGCCGACCAAAGCCGGCTTGCGGCATTATTGCAGCTGTTAAAACAACACCAAATTGCCGCATATGCGCTGACCGAAGATTTCCAGATCAATGGCAAAACTTTCGAGGCCGGCCACAGTTATTTTGTGCCGGTGGAGCAAAGCCAGTACAACCTGATTAAAGCGGCATTTAATACCGACACCAATTTCCGCGATAACACTTTTTACGATGTGTCCGCCTGGACATTACCTTATGCCTATAACATAGATTTTGCCGCCAGCCGCAAAGCGCCATCAGAGCTTGCAGCTGAAGCCTGGACCCCACCTGCTATCACCTCGCAGGTGTTCAGCGACAGTGCTTACGCCTACGCATTGCCATGGGCTGACCAACAGGCGCCGGTGCAAACCGCTCGTCTGTTGCAGGCTGGCTTCCAGCTCAGAGTAGCGCCGAAAGCGTTCAGTGCTGTAACGGCTCAAGGCGTCCAGCAGTTTGCAGCAGGAACAGTACTGCTCCCGGCTGGACTGCAGGCCGAAGGTTGGCAGCAAAAACTGGCCGCCTTTGCTTCGCAGCAACCTTTGCCATTGACCGCACTGACTTCAGGTCTGACCCCACAAGGCCAGGATTTGGGCAGTAATCAGGTCAAGCCGCTGGTATTACCGCAAGTGTTATTAGTGGCAGGCCCTGGTATCAATTCAACAGAAGCCGGTGAGCTCTGGTTTGCCACTGAGCGCCTGGCGGGGATCTCGCCATCGATGGCTGAGCCGGCACGGCTGAAACGCCTCGATTTGACACGTTACAGCCATATTCTGTTACCTGATGGCAATTATGGCAGCTGGGGCGATGCTGAAGTGGCGCAGCTGAAAAATTGGCTGGAGCAAGGCGGGGTGCTTTGGGCGCAGAAAGCGGCAGTCAGCTGGCTGGCGGAGAAGTCTCTGCTGCAAGCCAAGCTGAAAAAAGCCAGCGAGTTAAAAGCCTTAGTGACAATGAACGCGTCGGTTTATCAGGATAAAGAGCAACTGGGTGGTCGTCAGCGCATCGCCGGTGCAATTTTTCAGACAGAAGTGGATTTAAGCCACCCGCTGAGCTTTGGTTTACCGCGCCAGCAACTGCCGGTGTTCAAAAATGACCTGCTGCTGATGGAACCGGCTGAACAGCCTTTTGTCACTGTGGCCCGTTACAGTGACCAGGCGCAGTTAGCCGGTTACGCCGATCCGGCCCTGGTGAG
>CBFGPY010000714.1:0-2067 GCA_965650755.1 uncultured Chromatiaceae bacterium
GCCTGGCGTGTGCGCCGTAGTGGTGCGGCCTTCCAGCAATACTTTGTGCGGGCCAAACGCCAGTTTTTCGATATGGGCATTAAAGCTCAGGTCACCCGCCATCCCGATATAAGTTTTGCTGTCTTCGTTATCGAGCCGCAGCTTTTCTGCTTTTTTCACGCATTCCAGCACAGCCGTGTGGCCCGCTTCGTCTTTGTAGACACCGACACCAAGGTCCACTTTCAGTGGATTCGGATCTTCTTTGTACGCGGCCATTAAACCCAAAATCGGATCTGTCGCTACCGGCTGTAAACGAGAAAACATAAAGTGCTCACCTGTTACTGTTGCTGATACTGTAAAAAATTCATCGGCTGCAGCATAACCTCAGCCTGCTTGCGCGCTGGTCTGATGTTCTCAGGCCAGCAACGCCGGCAAAGTCAGAGCGACTGCAATCAGCAGCGCTAACTCTTTACCGTGAAATAAGTTTTGTGTGAATGCTTCGGAATCAATGATGCCGATAACGGCACCGTCCACTCCAATCAGTGGCAAACAAGCTTCCGCCTGTACTTTTGGGTCGCAGGTGTAGTACTCACCGCCTTGAGCCAGATAAGCCGCCACGTCGTTAATGATGCGGCCCTGTCCCGACAGCCCAACAGTGCTGTTATTACTGATGGCAGCAAATTCGGCCGTCAGTGGGAACTCGGCACGGCTTTCAGCGCCAAAATAGGCCAGTTTCACCAGCACAGTTTCACCGGCCGGATTAACACGGCGCTGATACACGCCAAACCAGTGGCTGGCACTGTGCGCCTGATAAAACTGCACCACAGCGGTGACTTTAGCCAGCAATTGTTGGTTGGCATCGGTCTGCCCACCTAAGATAGGGAGCAGATCATAAGGCTCATCAGCCAGCTGTCCAAACAACGAACAACTGCCGCCCTCACCCAGCTCAGGGACCCGGAACTGCCATTGCACTGTACTGGCAGGAGTCAATGCGGTGAGCTGTTGCTGATAATCAGCCACTTGCTGATAAAAATCAGCGGAAAAAGCATCGCTCTGCAAACCGCAGCGTGCGAGATAAGCTTGAATCGACGTTTGAAGCAAAATAGCCGTCCAGATTTCTAAAAATGCCGCAGCAGTCTACCAGATTAAGGCAAAAATCCAAGACTTTGCGGGGAAATTCAGCGTTTACGCCAGCAGCTGCAATGGATTAAAACGGAAGCATTGCTGTGCGCCTTGTGTTGCATTATCTTGCCACGAAACCAGGCTGAACAACAGCACACGACAAAACGGAACCCACAATGAGTTCGAAAAAAATCTCTTTAGCCGACTGGCAACAACAATCAGGCGGCCAGTCCGCCACAAAAACCGATGTACCCGCTGGTGATAACCTGGTCTACAGCACCGACAGCGGCCGCATTGACGCACCGAAAGCAGAAAAAGCCACAGGACAGGCCTTCGCCGATGGCTTTTTGCGGCTAAAACGTGAAACCAAAGGCCGCAACGGCAAAGGCGTGATCACCATTGCCGGCATCGCCGAAACGGAAGACAAGCTCAATGAAATAGCAGCACTGCTGAAAAAGAAATGCGGCTGCGGTGGCGCCGTCAAAGACGGCATTATCGAAATCCAGGGCGACAAACGCGAAGTCATCCAACAAGAACTAACCAAACTCGGCTACAAACACAAGTGGTCGGGGGGGTGATTCCTGTCTTTCGTGCAGCCAACTGCTTGGCTGCACGCCGGAATCACGCGAGGAGCTCCGCGACGAGCTGGGTAAAGTCGGGATTTCGGGATGCCAACAGTTTGGCATCCCGCCGACTTTACGCGAGGAGCTCCGCGACGAGCCGGAAGAAGTCGGTATTTCTGCACAACAACAAAAAAGCGGCCGAAGCCGCTTTTTTCATATCAAAACATCCACCTCTATCAGCGGCTATAACGCTGCTGATATTTTTGGTGCAGATCTTTTTGTTTGTTGTTTAAATCAACGGCGCGGCCGTCAATCCACATCGAACTGATTTTGCTGCTGCGATAATCCAGAATGTCACCTTCTGACACCACCACAGTGGCAGCCTTCCCTACTTCCAGCGAAC
>CBFGPY010000715.1:0-2057 GCA_965650755.1 uncultured Chromatiaceae bacterium
TGGGGTTCTGGCTGATGGAGGGGTTCGCACTGGACCGTAATCCCTACGACAAAATCGGTCATTCGATGCAGGGCTTCGCGCCGGTGATGGTCGCGCGCGAAATTCTGCTTCGTGGCGTTTATGTTCGCGGCAGGAAGATGCTGCAGTTTTTGTTGCTATGCATAGTACTGGCAATTAGTGCAGCTTATGAACTCATCGAATGGGCTGCGGCTGTGCTGCTTGGGCAGGGGGCGGATGAGTTTCTCGGCACTCAGGGTTATGCCTGGGATACGCAGGCGGATATGGCCTTCGCGCTATTGGGGGCCGTATTGGCGTTATTGTTGTTAAGCCGCTGGCATGACCGTCAGTTATCTAAGTTTGCAACAGCATGAACTTAGTTATATGTTAAATAAATGTGTTTAGCTGTATGAAAGGATTCCGGATGAAGTTGCCTCTGTTTTGCTGCATTCTGTTGCTCTGGCAGCTGACTCCGCTCCATGCTGAAGAGCTGGTGCCTTTAGTTGATTTGTTGCCTGAGTGTAAGCAATCTGACATCGCGCCGGTCAAAACAGTGCTGAAAGTCCGCAACCATAATTTATGGCGGTTTGCGGTGTTACGGGATGTACCTGAAGTTGCCCGTTATCTGCAGCAAATACGTGAAAATGCCACGGCGCGGCGCTTTGATGGCGTACTCGTGCAAAAATTAAAGCAGAGTGAGCATAAACTCCCTGGTAATTACACTGAAGTGTTGATCCAGCTGGAATTATTCCGCTTTTGTCCGGGTAATAACGCGTTGTCGGACAAAAGTGCCGACATCAGCGGGGCGCGCCAGATTAAAGTCGATTTAGGGTCGACCAAACTGCAGACCACTGTGACCTCCGTGATAAAACGTCAGGATGCTGCAGAGTATCGCGTCATAGTTCCACCCAATCATCACTTGTCCCTGGCTGAAGGGGCCTTTGGCTTAAAACTGAAAATGTCCGCCGAACAGGTCTTTATGCTTTGGGGTTCGCCATCAGCGGATTTTACCCTGCAGAGCGGAGCCCGCCTGTTAGGTTATGGCCGGCGCTTGTGGGTATTGCTGGACCCGCTGGTTGAAGCGGTGTTCACTGACAGTGAAATTCTCAGTGGGGTCGGCCGAAATTTGCTGGAGTTTCATCCCGAATTTGATGACAAACCCTGGCTGGTAGAAGGTAAAGTCGCCTACAAAACCGATCTGATACAGGCTGGTTTGCAATTGGGTTCCTGGCACAAACTGACACCTCTGCTGTGGCGAAAACAACAACCAGGGCAGCAACTAAAGCTCAAATTTGAAGAGTTTAACCCCGATTCGGTGCATCAAACGACGGCACTGCTGACGGGGTTTCAATACAGCAGCGCGGCTGCATTGCCGGTGCGGATGCTGCTGCAGCAACAATCCTGGCCGGACGTGCTGGCGTTTGCCGAGACGGTCAGTGTGCGCAACCTGCAGCAGCAACCGACTGCCAGCCTGTTTCCGGCGCAATTACGTCAGCATCAGCTGGTACAGCGGCGCAATCAGCTCTGGTGGCTGCCGACTGAGCAATTGCATGTGATGCTGGTCAAAGATGAGATCCGCCGTATTAAACTGACCACAGCTGTGATGCGAAAGTCTGACCAGCCGAATCAAATCCCGGCGCTACTGAAAGCCCTGCAAATCCCGGTCACAAAGGCAGGCCTGCGCCTGGCATTTCCTGACATGCAGGATGTTGGTGATCGTTTTCAGTTGTATCGGGATGATTATGACATTTTGATAGAATTCAGCTCTGACGAGGAACAGGCAGACATTGAAGAGCTGGAGATTATTTACCACTTTAGCTAGGGGCTGTTGACGTTTGGTGTTTGCTTTTGCAGCGGATTGGCAGCACGCGGTGGCCGGCTTATGCAAGGCATTGCGAGAGCCGTGTAGTGATTCTACACAAACGAGCACTAACGCAGCAGAAAGAGCTGCCAAACGCTGCCCGCCACGTGGTGGCCAAAGGGTTCGTTTGGTGGCACTTTGGGTTTTGTGGCCTGCATGGATGCAGGTCAGGGGCGAGAGCAGGAGCGGTAGCTTCACT
>CBFGPY010000716.1:0-2054 GCA_965650755.1 uncultured Chromatiaceae bacterium
CTTTCTGAGCCGCGAAAAGAAAATTATCCGCAAAGTAAAAGAAGCTTTTTTAGCCATCCATATCGAAGAACTGCTTAGCAAAGATGAAATCCTCGAACTGTATTTGAACCGGATCGAGTTGGGTCAGCGTGCTTTTGGTGTTGGTGCAGCTGCTCAGGTGTATTTCGGGAAAAATATCCAGGACCTGACGTTGTCGGAAATTGCTATTATCGCCGGCTTACCACAGGCGCCTTCAGTATTAAACCCGGTACGTTCACCCAGTCGTGCCCGAGCCCGCCGCAATATTGTGTTAGGCCGGATGCTGGCGGAAAAATACATCACTCAGCAAGAATATGACGACGCCATTCAGGCGCCTATTGTGTCGAAATTACACGGAGCTCAGGTCACAGCCTCAGCGCCATATCTGGCGGAAATGGTGCGACAGGAAGTAGTAGCCCGCTACGGCGAAGAAGAAGCTTACTCCAAGGGTTTTCAGGTATTTACTACAGTCGATGCCCGCCAGCAAACCCGCGCCGTGAATGCGCTGCAGGCCAACTTACACGCTTATGACGAGCGTCATGGTTTCCGCGGCCCGGTCAAAGTCGTCTGGCCTGCCGAGAAAGTGACCAACGCCGACGGCAGTATCAGCTTTAAAGAAGAAAAACGTTTGTCTGACGAAGCCATTCTGGCATATCTGGACGAACAGGACGGTATTGAAAAGCTGCAACCTGCAGTAGTCACGCAAGTGCTGGCGCAAAGTGCCGAAGTGATGATTTCGGGTGGTCGTAAAATTGAACTGCCGTGGGACGGGCTGAAATGGGCCCGCGCTTATATCAGCAACGAGCGTCAGGGCAATGCGCCAAGCGCTGCCGGCCAAATTCTGGCGCCCGGCATGCTGATTTATGTGCGTGAACAGGAAGGGCTGTGGCGCCTCAGCCAGTTACCACAAGCCAGCAGTGCATTAGTGGCGATGAACCCAAAAGACGGCGCGATCCGTGCGCTGGTTGGTGGTTACAGTTTTAGCCAAACCCAATTTAACCGGGTGACCCAGGCCAATCGGCAAGTCGGCTCCAATATCAAACCATTTATCTATTCAGCGGCGCTGGAAAAAGGCTACACCCTGGCGTCGGTGATTAACGACGCACCCATTCATGAATGGGACGAAGGTTCAGGCCAGGCCTGGCGGCCAAAAAATTCGCCGGAAGAATATGATGGCCCAATCCGCCTGCGTGAAGCCTTAGCAAAATCGAAAAACGTGGTATCAGTGCGGCTGATTGGCGGCGTTGGCATTGAACCGACCATTAATCATCTGGCCAAGTTTGGCTTCCATGCCAAAGACCTGCCACGCAACCAAACGCTGGCGCTGGGTTCTGCATCGCTGACGCCACTGGAGCTGGTGACAGGTTATGCGGTATTTGCCAACGGTGGTTATCTGGTGAAACCTTATGTCATCACCAAAATTCTGGATGACCAGAATAATCTGATTTATGAACATCAGGCTATCAGCGTCTGTGACCAATGTGAGCAGCTCGCTGCACAGAATACAACGTCTGAACCTGCCGATGCTACGGCGGCCGAAAACCTGGCTGCAGATACTACGGCTACCGAATCAGCAGTGACAGATCCGGTTAAACCGACCGAACAATACGCGCCACGGGTGATCTCAGCGCAAAATGCATTCTTGATTGCAGAAGCGATGAAAAGTGCGATTTGGGGCGGTCCGGGCTGGAATGGCACGGCGCATAAACTAAAAGCATTAAAACGTCGCGACATCTCGGGCAAAACCGGCACAACCAACGATGTCAAAGACGCCTGGTTCAGCGGTTTTACGCCAGACTTAGTCATCACCAGCTGGGTTGGTTTTGATGACTCCGAAAGTGTGCTGGGCCGGTCTGTGACTTTAGGCGGTGAATCCGGCGCCACTACTGCCCTACCAAGCTGGCAGAGTTTTGCTGAACTGGCGCTGGAGAATGTACCGGAACAATTCCCGCCTACGCCAACGGGGATTGTGTCAGTGCGCATCGACCGTAAAACCGGGTTGCTGACGCAGGCCAGCGACGACAGCAGCGAATTTG
>CBFGPY010000717.1:0-2049 GCA_965650755.1 uncultured Chromatiaceae bacterium
CGGATTGCATTGTACACAGTGGTGCCGTGCTGGGTGCTGATGGTTTTGGCTTTGCCAACCAACGCGGCAACTGGCTGAAGATCCCGCAGGTTGGCACCGTCGTCATTGGCGACCGCTGTGAGATTGGTGCCAGCACCACTATCGACCGCGGGGCGTTAGAAGATACTGTGATTGGTACCAACTGCATTATCGACAATCAGGTACAAATCGCCCACAACGTGCAAATTGGTGACCATACCGCTATCGCCGGCTGTACTGTCGTGGCAGGCAGTACTAAGATTGGCAAATATTGCATCATCGGTGGCGCCTGTGCCATCAATGGCCACATGGAGATCTGCGACGGCGTGCAGATCACCGGCATGTCGATGATCATAAAATCCATCACCGAAAAAGGGATTTACTCGTCGGGGATGCCAGCTGCAACCAACCTGGAATGGCGCAAAAACAGTGCCCGTTACCGGCAGCTGGATCAGATGTATCAGCGTTTGCGTGAACTGGAGCAGCAAGTGGCTGCCCTGACACCTGCCGCCGGCCCGGCTGCCGAATAAGCACGGGACGGCAACGCTTCTTTTCAGACAGAGGAATCATTTTGGCTACTGCATTAAACACACTGGAAGTCCAGGAAATCATGGCATTATTGCCACATCGCTATCCGTTTCTGCTGATTGACCGCGTGCTGGATTATGTCCCCGGCGAAACGCTGACAGCGGTGAAAAATGTCACGATTAACGAACCGATTTTCACTGGCCATTTTCCCAATCTGCCAATTTTCCCTGGCGTGTTGATCCTGGAAGCGATGGCGCAGGCCACAGGTTTACTCGGTTTCAAAACGGTCAGCGAACGCAAAGAAAACGAACTGTATTTGTTTGCCGGCATTGACGAAGCCCGTTTTAAAAAACCAGTAGTGCCGGGTGACCAGTTAATTCTGGAAGTGAAGTTCCTGGTAGAAAAACGCAATATCTGGAAGTTTTCTGCCGAAGCCAAAGTGGACGGGCAGGTGGTTTGTTCTGCTCAGATTATGTGTGCCAGAAGAGAGCTTTAATATGATCCATCCAAGTGCGGTGATTGAAGCCGGCGCCAAAATTGGCGCAAATGTCCGGATTGGACCTTTTTGTTATATCGGTGCCAATGTCGAGCTCGGTGACAACTGTATTCTGGAATCCCACGTGGTGATCAAAGGCCCGAGCCGGATTGGCTCGGGTAACCATTTTTTCCAGTTTTGCAGTATTGGCGAAGCCTGTCAGGATAAAAAATACCGCAATGAACCGACGCAGCTGATCATCGGCAACGACAACGTATTCCGCGAAAACTGCACGGTGCACCGCGGTACTATCCAGGACAAAGGCATCACGCAAATCGGCAGTCGTGGCCTGTATATGAACAGTAGCCATGTCGCACATGATTGTGTCATTGGCGACGATGTTATTTTCGCCAGCGGCGCTCAGGCGGCTGGTCATGTTCATATCGGCGACTGGGCTATTCTCGGTGGAATGAGTGGTATTCATCAGTTCTGCCATATTGGCGCTCATGCCTTTATCGGTGGCGGCTCTATTGTGGTCAAAGATGTTCCGCCTTATGTGATGGCGCACGGCTCGCATGCAGTACCTCATGGCATTAACAGCGAAGGCTTAAAACGCCGCGGCTTTACGTCTGAAGTTATCCTGGAGATCCGTCGCGCTTATAAAGTGTTGTATCGCCAAGGCTTGACGGTACCAGAGGCGCTGGCTGAATTAAGCGGCAAAGCGGCTGAATTACCTGAATTAAAAGCCTTCACTGACTTTATTGAAAATGCATCACGCGGTATCGTTCGCTAGCGGCTCATTTCGCTAATAATGGTTCGCGAATAGTGGCGCCGGTGCTGTTGCAAAGCAGTTCCGGCATTTAACTGCTGCTTGTTTCAGGATGAACTCCTTGCACAATACTCCTCTTCGAATTGGTCTGATCGCCGGTGAACATTCTGGCGACATCCTCGGCGCAGATTTAATCCGGGCGTTAAAACAGCAATATCCTGACGCCGAATTTTATGGCATCGGTGGTGAGCGCATGCGT
>CBFGPY010000718.1:0-2041 GCA_965650755.1 uncultured Chromatiaceae bacterium
CGCAGCCTCCGCCAGATGCAGGTAACGCACCCTTGGTAACTGCGCCAGCTGCCAGACATAAAACTCGGCATCCGCCACAGTTACACCACAATTAGTATAGGCACTGACCGGCATGCCACTGATACTGTCGGTATCCAGCTCAATCCCCAGTGGGATGTTCTCATCAGCACCAACAAAATCAATAGCCTGATCAACGGCTTGCGCCAGTGTTACCTGGCGGCGCTGCCAAATACGCTGATAACTGCAATAACCTGCGCCTGCGGCTGTCAATTGCTGCAGTGCTGCTGTGGAGTTTTTCAGCTCATGCAAGCCCAGCACAAAGTACTTCCGTAACCAGCCAGCATTTGCCGCATAGCTGAAGCCATTGCCGCTGTGCCGGCCTTCCAGCAGACGAAAATCACAATGTGGGTCCAGATTAATCGCATCAACAGGCTGACCGGCGTGGCTGGCCAGCGCCTGTAAGATGGGGAGTGCATTATTGTGGCCACCGCCTATGACGATCGGGGTCAGACCGGCATCAAAGATTGCCCGCAACACGCTATAAACCCGCAGATCCAGCTCACTGCAGAGTTGACGTAGTTGTGTCAGTTGCTCCGGATCTGCAGCATCCAGCAGCGCAGCACGTTGCTGCAGGTCGTGACAATCCACAGTGCCGGCTAACAGTAATTCGCCGGCTGCAGCAAACTGATTCGCCTGCAAGTTGATAAAACGGCTTAAAAAGGCGTTAAAGCCAAGGTCCGCGCCACCATTACCTGAGTTCGCTCGCGGCCCTATATCTTCGGGAATACCCAGCAGGGCAAAACGGCAACCATGCTGCACCGCAGCAGCCAGTGCATCTTCCAGTGCTAACAATGGATTTAAATAATGCCAGGCGGCACCGAGCCGCACTTCGCCGTCGCGATGTTGCTGCCAGGCGGCCAGATCAGCGCGCTGCAGCCGTTGTAGCCAGTTACTCAATGTCCAGCGGCTCCGCAGACAGAATAATGCCGGTGCTGTCGGCATAAATATGGTCTTCCGGCAGGAAAGTCACACCGGCAAAATTGACCGGCACGTCAGTTTCGCCAAAACCCTGGTCATCGGCGCGCACTGGAATGGCATTCACTGCCTGGATACCGAGGTCAAAATCTTCCAGCGTATCGACATCGCGCACACTGCCGTAACAAACAATGCCTTCCCAACCATTTTCGGAAGCCAGAGCTGCCAGCTCTGCATCGATCAGAGCCCGACGCGCCGAGCCGCCGCCGTCAATCAGCAGCACTTTCCCAACACCGGGTTCTGACAGCATTTGCCGGACCAGGCCATTGTCCTCAAAACATTTAATGGTATGGATCATGCCGCCAAAGGAGCGGCGGCCACCGTAATTGGCAAAAATCGGTTCAACCACATCAATCATGTCGGCATACAGGTCACATAATTCGGAAGTATTGTATTGCATGGTAATTCCCGCCTTTGGATCAATTGGTTAGGGGACAGTATAACCCTATTGCCTTCAAGCTCAAGCCCGACAATCGTGTGGAATTATGCCGGTAACAGCAGTGCAAAACCATTTCAGCTGTGTTAGTTTTTGCTTACATATCTCGTCTCTGGTCTGTCCCCTTGAGCCTTGAACTGACACTGGCCCGCATTTCGTTGTTCCTGATCCAGGCTGGTTTATCCTGCGCCCTGAGTTTCATCCTGTGGTATTTCTTCCGGATTTATCAGCGGCATTATCTGAAATCCTGGGCTGTGGCTTTTGGCTGCTATGCGGCCTACTTAGTGTTATTGGCCAGTCATGTAGCTTTAAATCCCTCAACCGGAGCTTTGTACCCTGTACTGGTCGGCCTGGAGTTTGGTTATCTGTTTGCCAGTTATGCCTTTGCAATCTACGTGTTGGTGGGGGTTCGTGAAGCTATCAGCGCCGAACGGCTCTCCAGCCGGCTGGTCAATCAACTATTGCTGCTAGTGGCTGCCTTAGCGGCCGTATCTGTCGCGTTATTTGTGTTTCAGGAAGGCCCTTCACTGTGGAAAACCGTCATTCAACTGAATCTGCGGTTGCTTTTTG
>CBFGPY010000719.1:0-2037 GCA_965650755.1 uncultured Chromatiaceae bacterium
CGTTAACTCACCGGTCTGGGTTTTAAACAGCGTACCGCTGCCGCCGATGATGTCGCCCAAGTCCCACTTTTTGAAGCCTTCGTTGTAGACGTTTTCTGCCAGACTGTCGCGGGCAACGTACAGCTGAATTTTGCCGCCAACGTCCTGAATAGTGGTGAAGCTGGCTTTACCCATGATGCGGCGCAGCATCATCCGGCCGGCCACCGTCACGCGGATTTTTTTCTCTTCCAGCTCTTCTTTGCTCAGGTGCTCGTACTGCGCCAGAATTTGCTCAGAAGTGGCATCACGGCGAAAATCGTTTGGAAACGGATTGCCTTGTTCACGCAGCGCAGCCAGCTTATGTTTTCGCTCGGCGATCAGCTTATTGACGTCCTGATGTTCTTCAATCGGATTGTTCTGTTCAGACATTTTAAGTTCCTGATTTTAAGCGAAAATTACAAACCGGCTTTTAAGCTGGCTTCGATAAATTTGTCCAAGTCCCCGTCCAATACAGACTGGGTATTGCGCGTTTCGACGCCGGTACGCAAATCTTTGATGCGTGAATCGTCAAGCACGTATGAGCGGATCTGACTGCCCCAGCCGATATCGGATTTGGTGTCTTCCAGTGCTTGTTTTTCCGCATTTTGTTTCTGCAATTCAAACTCATAGAGTTTGGCACGCAGTTGTTTAAAGGCGTTGTCACGGTTTTTATGCTGCGACCGGTCGTTCTGACACTGCACCACGATATTGGTCGGGATGTGGGTGATCCGCACCGCAGAATCAGTCCGGTTAACGTGCTGACCACCGGCGCCAGACGCACGGTAAGTATCAATCCGCAGGTCAGCCGGGTTGATTTCGATTTCGATATCGTCATCGATTTCCGGTGACACAAACACCGAGGCAAAAGAGGTATGACGGCGGTTGCCGGAGTCAAACGGGCTCTTGCGCACCAAACGGTGTACGCCGGTTTCGGTACGTAACCAGCCATAAGCGTATTCGCCGGTGAAGTGGATAGTACAACCTTTGATACCGGCGACGTCGCCGTCTGTGACTTCGTACAGTTCCGGGCTAAAACCTTTGGCTTCACCCCAGCGCAGATACATCCGCATCAGCATGCTGGCCCAGTCCTGCGCTTCAGTACCGCCAGAGCCGGCCTGAATGTCGAGGAAGCAGTGGTTGGAGTCATTTTTGCCGGAGAACATGCGGCGGAATTCGAGTTTAGCGAGCTGGGCTTCGAGATCAGCCAGCTCAGTCTGGGCTTCAACAAAAGTTTCTTCGTCTTCAGCTTCAACGGCCAGTTCGACCAGACCGGCGACATCTTCGAGGCCCTGGTCCAGTTTATCGATAGTGTTGACGATTTGTTCCAGCGCTGAACGCTCTTTACCGAGCGCCTGCGCTTTTTCCGGATTATTCCAGACGGCAGAATCTTCCAGTTCGCGGGAGACTTCTTCTAACTTTTCTTTCTTTGCATCGTAGTCAAAGATACCCCCGAAGCACGTTGGTGCGTTCAGTTAAGTCTTTGATACTGTTATAAACCGGATTGACTTCAAACATGATTTTGCCAGACACCTGAAAAAATAGGCGCAGATTGTAGCAAAATTTCAGCCTGAGGTGCAGCCTTTTCCAGCGTTATGGATGGCTGCGGCTTGGCGTCAGGCTGGCCATAAATGCCGCACCAGCAATTGCAGGTTCTGCTGGTCACGAAACTCGTTAATATCCAGCTGATACGCCAGCTCCACCTGCTGAATTTGCGGATTTGGCCAGCTTTTGATGTCGGCATTAAACCAGATGGCATCAAATAGTTTACCGTCTGCACCCTGCAGCAGCATTTTCAGATGTTTTTCCGCCAACAACCTTTGTTGCACCAACTTAAACCGGCCATGAAACACCGGCTCCGGAAAAGCCTGGCCCCAGGGACCGGCATTTTGCAGCAGTTGTGCCAGGCTGATATCCAGCTCCTGCGGCTGCAATTCACCGTCGCTGTAGACCACAGCGGTTAAGTGTTCGGGCTGGATAAAACGGCTGGCCTGCTTGCTTAATGCCTGCACAAAAGCGTCG
>CBFGPY010000720.1:0-2034 GCA_965650755.1 uncultured Chromatiaceae bacterium
AGCGAGCCAACGGTCAAAAGGACCAGCGGCTCAATACCAATCAGCGCCAGCGGCAGATAAAAAATAAAACTGAAAAAACCACCACTGGACTGGCGCAGCGCGGTGCTGAGGTTGTATTCCTCACTCTGGTGATGCACCACGTGACCTGCCCAAAACAGGTTAATTTCATGGCTGATGCGGTGAAACCAGTAGTAGCAGAAGTCGTAAGCGACAAAGGCAAACAGATAGACCCAAAGAGAATCAGCCCCCAGGCTCCAGGGCGCCAAATGCTGGAAAATCAGCACATACACACTGAACTGCAGCGTTTTATAGGCAACGCCCATCACCTGGCTCATCATGCCAAGGTTCAATGAATTAATCGCATCGTTAAAGCGGTAAGTTTGTTTCTGCGCCCGCCAGTCCAGATACAGTTCCAGCAGGATTAACGATAAAAATAACGGGATGGCGAACAGGATAATATTCATAGGATACTTTTTAGTTATATGTTTAGATCCAAACTGTTCAGACCAGACTAGCCAGACCTCTGACGACTGTCCAGCCCTGAATGTGCTGATCCTTTGTATTTTTTTCGCTGCTTTTTCCGCCTAAAGTTGGATTATCCCTGCATATCAACACACATTCGCGGCAAATCTAAATCAGTTAAGATGCATGTATTAAGGGCTGTAGCCCCATAATGGCCTGGACCTGCATCGGGGCTTTTGTTCGATCTGACCTGGCGAAGTTACCCGTTGCAGATTGTGCTCAGGGCGATGGCTTTCGCCGGAAAAACTGGCTTAATCCGGAAAACGTTCGATATGCACTTCACCACGCCGGCCAAAATAGCTGACATGACGCCCTGCTATCCAGACGGTGTAACCGATGCACCCGGCTTGTTGTGATAACACTTTAAACTCGGGATACATCACAGTGCCTTGTTGCGCACCGCGGATGGCTGCGCGAATTGCAGCGACGTCGAATGTGTCAGCAATCCCCTGCTGAGGCCTGGTGAAATCCAGATCAAAAGTCGCACCATTTGGCAGGTAGTAAGTTGCGCGCCCTGCCCGGTAATCGACCTGATAGGCTTCAACGCCGGCGCTGATGAGTTGGCCAATCACCTGGCCAAAATGGATGCTGCCGTTATTTGATGCAGTAAAAGTTGACTGGATCAGCGCCCGGCAACTGTCGTTGCTTGCTTGTGCCATTAACTACCTCGTTTTTTAAATCAAATCAGTTGGTTGGAATTTCAGTAAGCTGATGATGCAACACCAGCGCCTGCATTGACTGCAGCAGCATTTGCTGTTCGGCCTCGGGCAGATGGCCAAAAAAGTGTGCATCATTGGCGTCAGCCAACGCTGCCAGCACCGGCACCAGCGCCGCGCCTGAGGGCGTCAGCAGCAAATTTTGCTCGCGGGCTTTGCCTTCTGCGAGCTGGCGTACCGCATAGCCTTTTTCTTCCAGCCGGCTCATCACTTTGGACGCCGCGCCTTTGGTCATGCCCAGCGCTTCAATCAGGGCGGCAAAACTGGTGCCGGGTTGTTGCCATAAAGTGCGCAGAGCCACCCATTCGCTGAGCGTCACACCTTGCTCTTCTAAAGACTTCTGAAAGCGCATCGAGACATGGTTTGAGACAAAGCGCAGCCAAAAACCGAGGTGCGCTTGGAGCGGAGCTGCTGTTGTAGTTGCTGTTTTCATTATTAGGATTCCAAGGAAACTTAAATGAGTTTAGTTTCCTTGGAAACACATGTCAATACAAACGTAGGAATGGCCTAGTTGGACTGCGTCCGGAACAGCTTGCAAAGACCCAGCCTGCTGAAAGTGCCGCTCACTGTTTGCCGTGGCTTGCAGCCAGTTGGATCAGTTCTGCCACCACAGGTTTGGCTTGCTGTTGCCGGTCAAACAACAGCGGATAGTCGGTGCGGCCCAGCATTGGGAAATTGTTTAGCCAACTCTCCGCATCATGCACGCCCCACAAAGTGACACGGCTGATACTGGCCTGATATTTTAAAAACAGCCGGAACAAATCGACATATCGCTGGCTTTGTTTTGCCGCCACAG
>CBFGPY010000721.1:0-2022 GCA_965650755.1 uncultured Chromatiaceae bacterium
CTGGGCAGATTTGTTTAAACCAGCAATCAAGCTGGCTGAGCAAGGCTTTAAAGTGTCGCCCCGTCTGCATATGTTACTGGCCGGTAGCCAGCATCCGGGTTTAGCGCAGTTCAGCAGCAGCCGGGAGTATTTTTATCCGGACGGTAAGCCGCTGCCGGTTGGATTTGTCCGGAAGAATCCGGCTTACGCCGCCTTATTAACTTTGATAGCTACAAAAGGCCCGGCTGCTTTTTATCAGGGCGAAAACGCGCAGGCAATAGTGCAGGCGGTGAATCAGGCCAGTATCAATCCTGGCAAGATGACGCTTGACGATATCGCTGGTTATCAACCTGTCTGGCGTGACCCGGTCTGTGCGCCATACCGCGCCTTTAAGGTCTGTGGTATGGCACCACCCAGCTCCGGCAGCATTGCGGTATTGCAAATCCTCGGCATCCTGAATCAGTTTGATTTAACTCAACTCAAACCTGAATCTGCGCTGGCAGTCCATTTACTCAGTCAGGCCAGCCGGCTGGCTTTTGCCGATCGGGAACGCTATGCCGCGGATCCGGCTTTTAGTCCGGTGCCGGTACAGGGCCTGCTGGCTCCAAACTACTTAAAACAACGTGCGGCGCAGATTGATTTAAAAGCCGACAACCAGCAAATCACCGCAGGCGTGCCGGAAGGCGCTGTGCCACTGGGTGAGGCCAAAGCGCCGGAGTACGCCAATACCAGCCATTTGTCAGTGGTCGACAAAGAAGGCAATGCTGTCAGCATGACCACGAGCATCGAAAATGCGTTTGGTTCAGGTCTGATGGTCAACGGATATTTATTGAATAATCAGCTGACTGATTTCTCATTGCAGGCCAGAGACAAGGGGCTGTGGGTTGCTAACCGGGTAGAAGCCGGCAAAAGACCGCGTTCGTCGATGGCGCCTATGCTGGTGTTTAATCAGCAGGGGCAACTGCAGATGATCGCCGGATCGCCGGGCGGCAGCCGAATCATCAATTATGTCGCACAATCACTGGTTGCGATGATTGACTGGCAGATGGGACCACAGCAAGCGGCAGATCTGGCAAAATTCACTCATCGCAACGATGTACTGGCGATAGAAGAAGGCACACCACTTGTGCACCTGACCGGCCAGTTGCAGGAAATGGGCTATCAGGTGCGCACTGGCGAATTGAACAGCGGCCTGCATCTGATTAAAAGAGCCGGGGCAGAGTGGCAGGCTGGGGCAGATCCACGCCGTGAAGGCTTAGCCAAGGGGCAGTAGCGCGCGACAGGCTTACAGAATAGGAAAATTCAAATGACCGTGATGATCAATCAGGCGGATGGCGTGATGACGCTGACGCTGGCCCGTGTCGAGAAAAAGAATGCTTTGTCGGCGCAGATGTATCAGCAACTCAGTCAGGCGCTGCAGCAAGCGTCTGGCGACCCACAATGCCGCGTCGTACTGCTGACCGGTGGCCCGGACTGCTTTTGTGCCGGCAACGATCTGGCGGATTTTCTCTCAGGTGGCAGCCTGAATCATGAACATCCGACAGTGCAGTTTTTGCATCTGTTGTCGCAGTTCGAAAAACCACTGGTTGCTGCAGTTGCAGGCCTTGCGATCGGTATTGGTACCACAGCGTTATTACATTGTGATTTGGTCTATGCCACTGCGAATGCGCGCTTTCAGCTGCCGTTTACCAGTCTTGGATTGTGCCCGGAGGCGGCGTCCAGTCTGCTGTTGCCGCGTTTGGTGGGTTATCAGCGTGCAGCACAGTATTTATTGCTCGGGGAAGCCTTTAGTGGCGCACAGGCGCAGCAAATGGGCCTGGTCAACGAAGTGGTTGCCGCAGCAGATTTACTGGCACTGGCCCGGCAAAAAGCCTTGCAACTTGCGGCACTGCCAGCCGACGCAGTGCAGCAATCAAAGCGCCTGATGAAGCAACCGTTGCAACAACAGGTCCAGCATGTGTTACATCAGGAGTTGGCGGAATTTGAACTGTTGTTGCACAGCGACGCATGTAAAAGCGCACTGCAGCGCTTTTTTCAGCGCTG
>CBFGPY010000722.1:0-2021 GCA_965650755.1 uncultured Chromatiaceae bacterium
AGAACAGCGTTCCGTCTGCCGGTATTGGCTGCCGGGCAATATGAAGTGATTCTGAACTCCGATTCTGCTTATTATTGGGGCAGTAATTACCCGGTCGGACCGCATTTGCACGCTGGAGACGACTTACAGCTGGCACTTGAATTGCCGCCGCTATCGACTTTATATCTGCGTCGATGCCGTTAAAACGAGACTGATATGCAAGTTGTGCTGAGTACTGAATTTGGTTCTGCGGCCCCTTTAGGTGCCACTTGTCTCGACCGCAGCAACGGCTGCTGGAACATCGCGGTGTATGCCCCTGATGCCACTGCGCTGACCTTATGCCTGTTTTGCGCCGATACTGAAGAACCGCTGGCGGAACTGGTTTTTCCGGCCAGAACCGGTGACATCTGGCATCTGCAGGTGCAAGGTGTACCGGCGGGCAGCCTTTATCTGCTGCGCGCTGACGGTCCTGCTTTACCGGCACAGGGCCTGACCTTCGAACCAAGGCATTTGCTGATTGACCCTTATGCCCGCAAGCTCAATCGCGCTGTGGTATTTAACGAGCGGCTTTATCAGAGTGACAGCCATTATATGCTGGCCAAAGCGGTGTTAGATCACACCGACTTTGATTGGCTGGGCAGCCGAAAACCAGGTGTGCCGCGCGAAAAAACCATTATTTATGAAGCCCATGTCAAAGGCCTCACCATGCAGCATCCGGACGTTCCGGCAGAGCTGCGCGGCACATATGCGGGGCTATATCACCCGGCGGTCATTGCGCATTTAAAACACCTTGGCATCACAACTTTGCAGCTGTTACCCATCGCGGCATTTATGACAGAGCCACGGCTGGAAAAGTTAAAGCTGACTAACTATTGGGGCTACAACCCGGTGTGCTTTTTCGCGCCGGACCCGCGTTATCAGCTGGACGATGCCGTCCTTGAAATAAAAACTTTGGTACGCACTTACCATCAGCACGGCATTGAAGTCATTCTGGATGTGGTGTTTAACCATACGGCTGAAGCTGATTGTTATAACCTGAGTTTACGGGGGCTTGCTAATCGCCAGTATTATCTGTTTGAAAATCATGCAGATATCACTGATTACCAGCAATATTGCAATTACAGTGGTTGCGGTAATACCTTAAATATTGCGCACCCGGCCACACAAAAATTGGTGCTGGATGCAATGCGGTATTGGCTGACAGAGATGCAGGTTGATGGTTTTCGTTTTGACCTGGCCGTCACACTGGCGCGCGAACACAAACGCTTTACACCGGTTGCGACTTTTCTGCAAATTGTGGCGCAGGATCCGATCTTGTCGCAGGCCAAACTTATCGCAGAGCCCTGGGATGTTGGCCCATATGGCTATCAGCTTGGGCAATTTCCGGCCCATTGGTCAGAGCTTAACGATAAATTCCGCGATTCGATGCGCTCATTCTGGCGGGGTGATCATGGCAGCCTGAACGAGTTCACCACACGTCTGTTGGGCTCCCGCGATATCTTCCAGAAACATCACAAACCCGCGGCCTGTTCAGTAAACTATCTGGCTTATCACGATGGTTTTACCCTACATGATGTGGTCTGTTATCAGCACAAACATAACTGGCTCAATGCCGAGCAAAACCGCGACGGGCATGACCATAACCTCAGCCTGAATTTTGGTGTGGAAGGGCCAAGCAGCGACGCTGATATTCTGCAGCAGCGATACCAGCATAAGCGCAATCTGGTGGCCAGCCTGATGCTGAGTCAGGGCATGGTCCACTGGCTGGGCGGTGATGAGCTGAGCCACAGCCAACAAGGCAATAACAATGCTTATTGTCAGGACAATGAACTGAGCTGGCTGAACTGGCAGCTGGATTACCACGCCACGCAGTTTCAGAGTTTTGTGCAGCAGATGATTGCGGTGCGTCAGCAATATCCCTGTTTACAGCAACTGTCATTATTAGATGACCAGTATCAGCGTCATGGCAATAAACATCAGGTGCATTGGCTGAATGCGGACGGCAGCGAAAAAACTGAAGCCGACTGGCATTTGCCGGCGAC
>CBFGPY010000723.1:0-2019 GCA_965650755.1 uncultured Chromatiaceae bacterium
GTGGGGCGGTTGATCCGCGATGTGTCAGACCGCGGTGTGCTGGTCATCGCCGACAACCGGCTGGTGAGCCGGCCTTATGGCGAAGTGTTTTTAAAATCGTTGCCGCCGATGCGCCGTAGCCGCAATCCGCAGGCTGCGATTGAATTTTTAACGGCGATCCACCACAAAAGTGGCGCAACGCCGACTGATGGATAACAGGAGCTTGATGTGAAATTACTGGCGCTGGATACCTCCACCGAAGCCTGTTCTGTGGCGCTGCAATATGATGGGCAACAGCTGACGCTGGATGAAGTTTGTCCGCAGCAACACAGCAAACGCATTCTGCCGATGGTGCAGCAGCTGTTGGCTGAGTCAGGTCTGAGCCTGAATCAGCTCGACGGCATCGTATTTGGTCGTGGTCCCGGCAGTTTTACCGGGGTGCGGATTGGTGTTGGCGTGACCCAGGGCCTGGCTTTTGGTGCCGATTTGCCGGTGTTTGGTGTGTCCACACTACAGGCGATGGCGCAGGCTGCAGCAAGGCTGCATCAGGCTAAGCAAGTGATAGCGGCGATTGATGCCCGGATGGCGGAAGTCTACCTTGCGCTTTATCAGCAAGGTGCCGAGGGTTTGATGCAACCTGTTAGTGACGAATTGGCGCGCAAGCCTGCCGACTTGCCGGCCTTGACCCTAGCTGGCGACATTTGGGCGGTCGGCACAGGCCTTGTGACGTACCGCGAGGCATTTTCGCACTGGGCTTCTGGCACACAGCTTTCGGTCAGCGAACAAGTGTTGCTGCCCTCGGCTCAGGACATGCTGAAGCTGGCGGTACCAGCCTGGCAACAACAGCTGTTTGTTGCAGCTGAACTGGCCGAACCCGTCTACGTGCGCGATGAAGTCACCTGGCAAAAACTACCGGGGCGTTGAGTAAGTCGAGTGGAGGAATATCGATAAAAAGCGGCAATTTCTTGCCGCTTTTTATCCGGCTGTAAGCCTTGCTGCACAAGGCTTACAGCCATTTTCAGCTAATGCTTGGCAACGGACGTTTTCTGGTTATAATGCCAGATAATAATGCGGGTTTTTCACGCGGATTTTTGTATGGCAGTGACTTTCAGTCAGGATCTCAATCGCACCAATGGCCTGCGTCAGGTCAATGGCGGCGTGGGTCCGCGCGCACTGAAAGACGCTACACAAAGCCCGTCACAAAGTTCCTCACAATACACCCCAAATGCCACGCCACAAGGGCAGGGCGTTAAAAGTTCGGCTGAAGTCATGGCGTTGCTCGACACTGAGCAATTAAATCGCGCCAGCTATGATGCCCCGGACCAGCGTCAGCAAAAAGCCATCTCCGCATACCAATCTTTTGCCAGCCAGGATAAACGCGAACAACTGCAGCAGATGTTTGCCGTCGACGTTTACGCCTGAGCCGCACTACCAGCGGTTTTTCAATTTTGTTCAGACCGCCTGCTGTACGTTTTTCACAGCTGCATCAATCCAACTTTGCCTGTCTGTCGTAACTGATCCCAACTTCCACTGATGGGATTTGTCATGCAGACCCAATCTGTTTGTTTAATTACCGGCGCGAGTTCCGGTCTTGGCCGGGCGCTGGCGATCCAGTTTGCCCGCAGCGGCTGGCAGGTCGTCGCTCTGGCGCGCAGTCAGGCATTGCTGGAGCAGTTGAAACAAGAACAAAACGGTATTGATGTTTTACCGGTTGATTTAACTGACAGCGCGCAGCTCTTAGCCGCCACCGCCGAATTACAGGCGCGTTACGGCCGGCTCGATCAGGTGATCCTGAATGCAGGCACTTGTGAATATGTCGATGCTGAAGATTTAAATCTTGCTTCATTCGAACGTACATTTAACCTCAACGTGCTGGCCGTTGTGGCCTGTACCAAAGCCTGGTTGCCATTATTACGGTGCAGCAGCGCACCGAGGTTGGCTATTGTCAGCAGTCTGGCGCACCTGTTTCCGTTTGGCCGGGCAGAAGCATACGGCGCCAGTAAAGCGGCCATTAGTTACTTCACCGATAGCCTGCGCGTC
>CBFGPY010000724.1:0-2016 GCA_965650755.1 uncultured Chromatiaceae bacterium
CAGATATGGGATCTGATGTTTACGTAATAGTGGAAGCACGGCGCTGGACGTTGGGGTACCGACATAACCAAATAGTGCAAAGACGTGCTGATTTAACAAGAAGTTGCGCGTGTTTTCCACAGTGCGTAGCGGTTCATAGCCATCATCTGCGGTCAGTAACTGGATCGGTCTGCCACCGATACCTCCCTGAGCATTTTGCGCGGCGAAAACCAGATTCGCGCCATAACTGAATTGCTGTCCCAGTGCTGCAGCCGGGCCGCTGAAAGGAGCCGACATTCCCAGTTTTATCGCTGTTTGCGCCTGCAGTGCAGCAGGCAGACACAGCACAGCACACAAGACAATGGCAGTGAAACCTACAAATCTGAACTGCATACCGCAGCAACTCCAATAGGATATTCAACCAACTATAGTTTAGTTGTGTTTAGCGAAGTGGCTTTTGATTCAAATCAGCTAAACCGGCAGTTTGTCTCATTTGAACGGACAATGCACGCTGTTCAGCCGCATTTAACTGCAAATCTTGTCGTTGCCAGCAAGCGGTAATCCAAAGCTTAGCTTCAGCCGCTGACAAAGATTGAAAATGTAAATTCAACCAACGCTTTAGTGTCACTATGGCCTGTTGCCAGTCGCGTTGCCCCTGCATAAACAGCTGTAATAGTTGCTGATCATAACTGCTCCAGGCCTCAGGAATTGGGTGAGCCCATAGTTGCAGTAAAGCCGGGTCCAGTCGGGACCAGACAGTATCAGCCAGTTGCCATAAGTTCAGGCCAAACCGCTGTTTTAACGCACTGATGTCGGGGCCGGCAGCGTTTCTGATCTGCTTTAACATCAATACGGAATACTCATTACTACTTTGGTCCGCTGCTGAGCTGAGTCTGACCGCGGTATAACCGGCATTTTGCCAAAAATGCGCCAGCGCAGCCGTTGCACCAAAACTAGTCGCCAGCAGGTCTACGTTGGCAGCGACAGCCTCTGCATTAACATAATCCAGCAGTGCCCGGCCGAGGCCCTGACGTTGCAGTTCGGGCCTGACTATCAGACGCTGTATCCGCCAGATTTGCAGGTTGCCTGCGTCTGGTGTCAGACAATGATAGATAAGACTTTGCGCCGCCAGATGACCTTGTACCCGGCGTTTGCCTTGATATATCTCTGATAGCAGTTGCTGTGGCAGCTTTCCTTCCTGGCTGACGATAGCCACAGCGGCAACGTTGTTACCCTGTTGCAATGTGAATACCAACAGGCTGGGGTCATCCAATAAAGCCCAAAGATCGCGTACCGAAGTCTGGTAATGTGCCAGGCATGCCAAGCGGAAGACTTGTTGTAGTAATGCCGGCTGCTGTGCCAGTGACATGGCTTTAAAACTATTGGGTTGTAGCGCTGCTGCGTTGACAGCCACAGCAGGGAGATCCGGTTCATCCAGTAAAAAGCTGTTAAAGATCAGCTGTTCTAAAGGGTCCTCACAGCCATAGCGGATGGGTTGCTGCAAAACCAGTTTGCGCCAGCCTGGTCTGTGTTGCTGTAAATACTGCTGAAAACGTAGCTGAAAACCACGGCCTGTCCCTTCGTAACCATGTTCGGTCGTGGCGAAAACTACCCGGCTATAGTGGTCCACTAATGCTTGCAGCTGCGGCGCGGGAATAGCGGCAGCTTCGTCAATCAGCAACAAGTCAGCCGCAGGTTGTTCGGCCAGCAGCCGGTCCACCGGCCAGAACTGCAGTGCTGAAAGTTTGTCTTCACCAAGCTGACGTTGCCAGGTTTCTAAAGCAACTTGTGCTGCCGCCGGCTGTGGCGCCGTGATAATCAGTCTGGCTTTGCCAGTCTGTTGTAGCTGAGCGGCCGCTATACCAAGTGCAGCTGATTTGCCTCTGCCCCGGTGTGCACTCAGCACCAGCGGCCGGTGCCGGTGACCGCTAACCACCTGATGGATGGCGGCAACGGCCAATTGTTGACACTGGCTGGCATAAGGTGCTGTGTACGTGGGTGTTACCGGCGCTGCAGCTGGCGAAGAGACGCGATTGC
>CBFGPY010000725.1:0-2015 GCA_965650755.1 uncultured Chromatiaceae bacterium
CTATGGGATGAGTGCCGCGTGTTGGACCTCCTACTGGAGTTCTGTGGCATTGAGCAGGGAAAGTCAATGATGCAGCATCAACTGTTTGTGTTGGCGTTCTTCATCGCTCTCCTTGTGCTTATCTACCAGATCGCCGTTATCTTTTAATACCCGGGTAACGATGCCACCCACTTCGGCGTTTAATTCGGCTTTGATCACAGGTTGTAAAGTCCCGGAAATCATCGGCCCTTTCGACAGCTCACTGGTAGCGATGGTCAGAATATCCTGTGACACCAGCGCCAGAGATGAAACTGCGGCATTCTCAGCTTCCGGTTGCGCCGGCTTGGAACAGGCGCTTAGCGTCAGCGCCATCACCAGGGCTAACAAAGTAAGTTGTGGGTGAGCTTTCATAAACGACTTCCAGGTAATTGAAAAAAAATTATTCCAAAGCCTAGTCTATCGAAAGCCTGAGTAAAACCAACTTGTTAACCGTAACAAGTTATGTCAGATCCTGCTGATGTAGCACTTCACTTACCGGACACAAGTCTGCGCCCGACTCTGCACAGCAATCGCAGTAAAATCGGTAAACACGCCATCAACGCCCTGCTGATAAACCTGCTGCAATTCTGTGGTTAAATCCGCCACACCGGCTGGCAAAAAAGACTTTTCGGCGCGAAAGGTATAAGGATGCACTTTGAGTGCGGATAACGCTCGCAGAAAAAACTGCCGTTGTGGTACGGACTTGTTAAACCACTGCTCTTTCCAGGGCCCAAAACCATCTGCGTAACTTTGCAGAAATTTCAGCCCCTGTTCGGTAAAAAATAATCCGTAGTGGAAGTTCGCTTGCAGTATAGGGCTTATCTGACGGGTCTCTTTCGCCGTTGTGCCGAGTAAATCCCAGGGTTCAGCAAAATTAGAAGCCGGATATAAGCTGCTGCCGCTGATATCCCCAATCAGCTGAATGAGTCCCGCCTTCACCTGATATTGCTGCAAGCCATGCTGGCGCATCCACCACAGATTGCTGACTTCAAAAGACTGAATATAAACCGGATTGTCGGCACGGCGTTGCCACTCTGCCAGCTGTTGCAGCAGCATGACCGTCGTGTCCTGGTTAATCAACTGACCGTCGAGATAACGGCCCTCAACGCGGAAATAACTCGGATGTTTGGTTTCCAGATACAGGCCAACCCGACGGCCACTTTGCAGTTCGAACCGCTCGGCCAGCTGGATAATTTCTGCCAATGTGACAAGCGGATAACGGTCGTTGTGGGCACGACTATCCGTCCTTATGTCTGGTTTAGATTCACGTGCTCTGAGCGCACGGATCTCCGCTAAGGTAAAATCCTCGGCGAACCAGCCTTCTACTGCAACTCCATCAACTACTTTCTTGCTTTTACGGCTGGCGAACTGACTGAGCGTTGCCACATTGGTACTTTGGCTAAGTTCGTTTTCATGACGGCTAATCAGTACACCATCTTTAGTAGGTACCAAATCGGCTTCAATAAAATCAGCACCTTGCTGCATCGCCAGCCAATAAGCCGCTGCCGTGTGCTCCGGCAAATGCCCGCTGGCGCCGCGATGTGCAATCACTAGCGGCCAGACCGGGCAAGTCGCGTTAACTTCACTGACAATGAACAGCAATACCCAGAAAAAACGCCACATTCACGCAAGCCTCAACTGATAAAAATCAGCAGTCTGGCGTGAATTGATGAATATAAGATGACAGCTTAAATTTGATGACTACACAGCTCGTGTCAGATAAAGCGCCTGACTACCATAGGTTTCGAGCGCCGCTCGCGCTTGCTCGCCTAAATCCGAATGGCTGATAAAATGTTGTTGATGCCAGAACGACGCAGAATTCTGCACCGCTACTAAAGCCAAATGGTTCAGACCTAAAGTGGCTGCATAAGCTAACGCACTTTGCAGTAACGCTGAGGCAACACCTTGCCCCCGCGCATCCGGACTAACCGCCATGTCGTGCAGATACAGGCAATTGGCCTGTTCATATTGACCGAATTCTGCACCTAACGGGTTGA
>CBFGPY010000726.1:0-2012 GCA_965650755.1 uncultured Chromatiaceae bacterium
CCGCTGGGCGTCACACGCCGTACATAACATATTTGATTGTCTGCAATTCGCTCATAGCAATCATCTCCCAACTCCAACAAAACCAGCAGCGGCTGCCGCGGAGTGAGTGATCAAAAGTGAGCGCGAACGGGCGAACGCAGTTGTGGCGGTGTTGGTTTTGCCGCGATAAGAAGGCGGCGCTGTGCATTGGGCTCCAGCAACGCATCTGTTGCCATCATTAACTAAAGCCAAACCGGTATTTGCGCAAGCGTTGATTCGAAGCGTCAACAACCGGCTAAACCACAGCTCAAACAACAGCTGGCACGTCACTGAGCGTATCAATTCCGACCAAACACTGTCGCGCACAAGCCAGCACCTGCAGCCGTAACTGTTTGAGCTGCGGGCTTTCGGTTTGCCAGTGATGCCAGTACAGCGGCGTGTCGAGAAAATAACCCGGAGCCAGGTCAATCAGTTCGCCATTGGCAAATTGGGTCTGCATTTGCAGCTCTGGCAACAGGCCAAAACCAAGGCCGGCCAGCACGGCCTTTAAAAAACCTTCGGACGATGGGCATTGATGCACCTGCGTGGGGCTGATGCCGGCAATGTCGTGCAAAAAGCGGTGTTGCAGCGCATCGTCACTGCTGAATACCAGACAAGGCGCCTGCGCCAGCGCTTCGGCGGTTAAAGGTTGCAGGCCGTAGCGGCGGATAAAAGCCGGGCTCGCCACAGCGCGATACCGCAGCGCACCAAGCGGCATCACGGCGCCGCCATTGACCGGTTGCGGGCTGTCACAGATACAGGCCATCACGTCGCCTTGTTTCATTCGTTTCAGGCTGACCGACTGGTCTTCCACCACCAAATCAAAACGCAGCTGCGACGGTGCCGGCAGCACTAATGCCTGCGGTAACCAGGTGGCGAGGGAATCAGCGTTGGTGGCCAGGCGCACCTGTAGCGGCTGGTCCGGTTCGGTGAGGCCAAGCGCACTTTCCATTTGCCGCACTTGCTGCAGATGATTGAGTAAACGCTGGCCGGCCGGTGTTGGCCTTGGCGGTGTGGTGCGCTGCAGCACCGGCTGGCCCAAAATGGCTTCAAGCTGTTTGATGCGCCGGCTGACGGCCGACTGGGTCAGATGCAGCACTGTGGCAGCTTTATCAAAACCGCCTTGTGCCGTGACGGCGGCCAACGCCTGTAACAAACGGTAATCCAGCATGCTGTTGCTCCCGGCATTTCGCCAATCTCAGCACATTATGATTTTTAATCATGCATCACAATTATTATTCGTTAGATTCATTTAAAACCATCATTTAAGCTCGGGGGATTGATTGCCCATTCGGAGCTTGCTGATGTTGTCGTTTTTAACCGGCGTTAGTATTGGTTTAAGCCTGATTGTCGCTATCGGTGCACAGAATATCTGGGTGCTGAGCCAGAGTATGGCCGGCGCCAACCGGCTGGTGATTGCCGCGGTGTGTATCGGCTGCGACGCGCTTTTGATCATCGCCGGCGTCAGCAGTATCGCGACTTTGCAGCAGTGGGTCCCACCGCTGGTGCCGTTGCTGACCGTGGCCGGCGTACTGATGCTGCTGTATCTGGCTTATGGTGCTACTCAGCGTGCCTGGCAAGGCAGCTCCGGCCTGCAAACCAGTGGCGAGGTGCAGCTGCAATCCACTGCGAAAACCGCCTTGACCGCTTTTGCCATCACCTTGTTAAACCCGCATGTGTATCTGGATACTGTGGTGCTGCTGGGCAGTATCGGCAATGCCCAGCCGTCGCCGCTGTGGTTTACCGTCGGCGCATGCCTGGCGTCGCTCTGCTGGTTCGGAGCCCTGACTGGCCTGGCGCCGAAGCTGAAACTGCTGTTAAGTTCGCCCCGGCGCTGGCGCATGTTTGATGGCACTGTCGCACTGTTGTTGACCCTTATCGCCGGCAAACTGGCGCTGTCACAACTGTAACAGCCGGCATATTCTGTAACCCTTGTGAACTGGCAAGCCGTTGCAGCTTCGCGCAACATCTGGCCTTCAACTTGATACAGGAGC
>CBFGPY010000727.1:0-2009 GCA_965650755.1 uncultured Chromatiaceae bacterium
GGCGTTTCAGGACCCGACTAAACCGGTTGAGAACGATCAAATGATCGCTCAGATGACCAGTTTTACCATGGCTGATGGCATTAGTTCGTTGAATACCAACTTTAAAGACTTTGCCGCCAGTATGAACTCAAATCAGGCCTTGCAGGCATCCAGTCTGGTCGGACGGACTGTGCGGGTGAATTCCGATACGCTGATTTTTGACGGTACCAATCCAACTTATGGCGCAATTGATGTACCGGCAAAAACCACATCAATGAAAGTCAGTATTTATGATGCCAGTGGTGCTTTGGTCAAAAGCGATACTGTCGCCAACCCAAGCGAAGGCAAGTTTGAACTGGCATGGGATGGCACAAATGAAGCAGGGACTAAACAGACAACCGGACTTTACACAATGAAAATTGATGCCACTGTAGACGGTAAGGCGCAAAGCCTGGTCACGTCCAGTTATGTGCCGGTCGCCAGTGTGACATTAGGAACATCGACCGCAGATATGAAATTGAATTTACTTGGCCTTGGCGCCAAAAAAATGTCAGACATTTTAGAAATTGCCGCAGGCTGACGCCTGACTATCGAGGTGAACTATGAGTTTTAATATTGCATTGAGTGGTCTGGCTGCAGCCCAGAAAGATTTGGATACCACTGCGAACAACATTGCCAACGTCAATACGACGGGTTTTAAAGAGTCACGCGCTGAGTTCGCCGACGTCTATGCCGGCTCCATTTTCTCACCAGGCCGGACTAAGGTCGGTGACGGTGTGACCACTTCGCAAGTGGCTCAGCAGTTCAGTCAGGGCGCGCTGAAATTCACCCAAAACTCGCTGGATATGGCGATCACCGGGGATGGTTTTTTTGCTTTGACCTCTGATTTAGCCTCGCGGGACATGACCTTTACGCGCTCTGGTGCTTTCAAGCTGAGTAAAGACAATTTTATCGTGGATAATAACGGCAATTTCCTGCAGGGTTATCCGGTTGACCCTGCTACAGGTTCTGCCAGTTCAGTAAGTCTCAGTACGACCAAACCGATCCAAATCCCCAGCACGGCTGGTGCGCCGCGTTCGACCAGTAATGTGTATATGACGATGAATTTGAACTCAACGTTAACGGCTCCGGCGGGTGGTTGGCCTGCATTTAATCCGACCGATAAAGCTACCTACAACACAGGGTCAACAACTTCGACCACTGTCTATGACAGCCTGGGTGAGCCACACGTACTATCATTTTATTTTCGTCGTACAGCGACTGCGACTGATAATGACTGGGAAGTGTATGCAGTTTTTGACGACAATACTGCGGCTCCTCCAGGTACAGCAACCAATGGCCAGTATTTTGGTACGGGTACCATCTTACGGTTTGACGCAAATGGTATCCCAGAAGCACCAACCGCTACATCTATGCCAGACTTGGTTATTCCATCAGCAACCTTGAATACAACAGCCTACCTGACCAATGGTGCGCAGTTTACCAGCAACCTGACAGTAAACTTCAGCAATCAGGCCGGGACAAATTTCCCTACGCAATATGCCAGTAAGTTCGAAGTGGGGTCGTTAAATCAGGACGGTACAACCGTGGGTCGTTTGACCAGTATTGATATTGACGCTGCCGGCAAAGTTATGGCGAGTTACAGTAACGGTGATCAGACGTATTTATCCCAAGTCACAATGGTGAAGTTTGCCAACCCACAAGGTTTGACTCAGGCCGGCAACACCGCCTGGAAACAAAGCCTTCGATCTGGCGAAGCTTTAGCTGGTGAAGCAAACACTGGTACTTTGGGGGCGATCAACTCTTCTGCATTAGAAAACTCTAACGTCAACCTGACTAACGAGCTGGTCGATTTGATCGCTGCGCAGCGCAACTTCCAGGCCAACTCGCGGGCGTTGGAAGTGAACAGCTCATTGCAACAGACTGTTCTGCAAATCCGTTAAGGTTCCATTTGATAAAAAACCACCTACGGGTGGTTTTTTTATTCGCCACCATCCATGGTGCTCACCTTTCAGGCCAACGCGGTGCGT
>CBFGPY010000728.1:0-2008 GCA_965650755.1 uncultured Chromatiaceae bacterium
TACGGTTGTAAGATGCACCTTTCTGACAAAGTTATTTAAGTCTTAAGAAACAGCAACTTGCAATTGTGGCAGGCTTTTTGCTAATCACAAATGAATCGGATTTCGAGGTATTACGATGAATCAGCAGAACGAAGCTCAACAAGCTCAAATGGATCAGCAGCCTGAGCGCAGTGCGCAAAAAGCATTATCGCGCCGCAAGTTTTTGTTACAGGCCAGTGCAGTATCAGTTCCAGCGGTACTGTCTCTAAAAAGTGGCAAAGCATGGGGTTGCGTTGAATTAAACTGCACGCCAGGCGAGACCAGCCTGAGTAACTCTGGTTCTGCTGTTGCATCGGCAACGTCTGAAACTAGTAAGACTGCCTACCAGCGCCCGCAATGGTCCAGCATCTCTCAAATCATTTCAGCATTTAATGCTGACTTTGAAGATTGGCTGTTATCGACTTACTGGGCGACACTTTGCACAGTTGAATCTAAAAAGCAATCTGGCAAAACTTATTACCGCTACACCAAGCTGTCTTGCGATATGTACAGTTTTAACACTTGGTGGAGTAAGGTGAAAAAAGGTTCATCAGCTGTGATTGTCACTAACAGCCCTACCTCTACTCTTGCTGCAAATAAGCAATGGGTAACGACTAAACCAGTCGATTACAATAAAAATAGCTCACGGATGCCTGCAAACTTCAACAGTGTGTTGGTGAAAGGCGATACAGACGCATCTAAAGTGTGCCCGGGTATGATTGGCAAAGTTGGTTCTATTCTTAAGGGTGGCGATTGCCCTGAGAAATATGCTATCGCCGCGATCATCGGTGCTATCTGGGAACGTCACCCGGAATATACGTCTCGCTATGGCACTGATAAATGTTTCCCAGAACCACAGGAATTGATTAACGCTTACTGGAGTGCTAAGTCTGAAGGCCGACTGAAAGACCTGCACAGCCTGTTTAAGTTATACATGTCTCCGCTCTGATTTTGAAATCAGCGCCACTCTACGTAAAAGCACTACTCGGATTCGAACCTGAATCCGTTAGTGCTTTTGTTGTTTTTGATTGTCTGGACAACGCTGATAAAATCATTTTTAATCGCTGGACCCATACCACGGATGTCAAAACAGCCACCGAGGCTATTCCGTCAGGAGAGACAGAGTCCACCTTGATATGACCAAATCCTTTGCGCTCGAACTTGCTCCTTTTAAATTCCATATCAACACCAGCTCAAGCCACTTGTATCATCAGCTCAGCGACCTCTACCCGCCTGAGATCCTGATTGCTAATGATCTGGACTCTATATACGACTTTAAGGTCAGTTATAAAAGCCGCTTCTGGCAACCTGGCGGTAGCATGGCGTTTCAACTTGGTCATCAACATTTCCGCTACGCAGATCCTTCACAGGCAGTTCCTATGTTCGAATGGGGACTGAATTGGTGTGTGGCGACTTATCAAAGCCGGTTTTTGTGCATTCACGCAGCGGTGTTGGAGAAAAATGGCGCTGCGGTGATCCTGCCTGCGCCACCCGGTTCAGGCAAAAGTACACTCTGTGCCATGATGATGTTGCAAGGCTGGCGCTTATTGTCTGACGAACATTGTATGGTCGACCCACACAGCGGTGTTATTGTGCCTTGTGTCCGCCCACTGAGCCTGAAAAACAATTCTTTAGCCGTCATTAACCGATTATTCCCAGACGCTGGGCTGTACCAAAAAACTGAAAAGACTCACAAAGGCACCATGGCTTATCTGCAACCGACAGCCATAAGCTGGCAGAATCGAGAAGTAACTGCCGAGCCGCGTCTGGTGATCTTCCCGAAATTTAATGCTGCTGTGCAAGGGTTGTCTGGATATGCTTTAACCCAATCACATCTTTTTATGCAGTTAGCAGTGAACAGCTTTAACTACAGTGTGATGGGGCAAACTGGCTATGACACTTTATGTCGGCTCAGTAGCGCTGTTGAAGGTTATTGCTTTGAATACAATGACGGTCAGCTGGCAATAAAAGAGATTGAGGCGCTGTTAAA
>CBFGPY010000729.1:0-2006 GCA_965650755.1 uncultured Chromatiaceae bacterium
CAATAACTGTTGCAGCTCAGGCTGACCAATTAAAATCACCTGCAGCAATTTTTTGGTATTCGTTTCGAGGTTGGTCAGTAACCGCAGTTGTTCCAGCACGGCCGGCTGCAGATGCTGTGCTTCGTCGATGATCAGAATGGTATTGATGCCGGCCTGATGATTTTTTTGCAGTTTGCCGGTGATTTTATCGGTCAGCAGTTTCAGACTGGCGTCGGCTTTTTTGTAGCGGATCTTCAGTTCATCACAAATCGCTGCCAATAGTTCCAATTCAGATAAGGTAGGATTGAGGATAAAAGCCACTTGCGTATTGGCCGGTAACTCCGCCAGCAAACAGCGCGACACTGTGGTTTTGCCGGTGCCCACTTCGCCGGTCAGCAACACAAAACCGCCAGCATCACCCAAACCATAACGTAAATGCGCCAGCGCCTCAGAGTGGCGATTGCCCAGATACATAAACTCAGGGTTTGGTGCTATGGAAAACGGCTGGCTGTTCAGACCAAAAAATGCGGTGTACATGGCTTCCTGCTCAGACCTGGAGCGCAATTGTTGCTGGAGCGTTATAATGGCAAAAAATCACCTGTCAGGAAAGCGTGTGAAGATTTATCTTGTCGGCGGCGCCGTGCGTGATGCCTTGTTGGGACTGCCGTGTCAGGACCAGGATTTTATGGTGGTTGGCACCACACCGGAGCAGATGCTGGCCGAGGGTTATCAGGCGGTCGGCAAGGATTTCCCGGTCTTTATCCACCCCAAAACCAAACAGGAATACGCCTTAGCGCGCACCGAGCGTAAACAAGGCCAGGGGTATACCGGCTTTGCCTGTTATTACGCGCCGGATGTGACTTTAGAGGAAGACCTGCTGCGCCGTGACCTGACCATCAATGCGATGGCGCAGGACCCGCAAACCGGTGTCATCACCGACCCTTACGGCGGTCAGCAGGATTTGGCCAATAAAAAGCTGCGCCATGTCTCTGCCGCTTTTGTCGAAGACCCGCTGCGGGTATTAAGGGTGGCAAGGTTTTATGCACGCTTTGCCAGCCGTGGCTTTACTGTCGCCGCAGAGACCTTAGCCTTGATGCAGCAGCTCAGTCGCAGTGGCGAGTTGCAACATCTGACCGCCGAACGCGTCTGGCAGGAAACCGCCCGAGCTTTGCAGGAAAGCACACCAGCTGCTTATTTTGAATTATTACAACAAGTGGGCGCGCTGGAAGTACTGATGCCGGAGCTTGCCGTGTTATGGGGTGTACCAAATCCACCACGCTGGCATCCGGAAATAGATACCGGCGTGCATTGCATGTTGGTGCTGCAGCAAGCCGCTTTGTTATCACCGCGTCTGGACGTGCGTTTTGCATCGTTATGTCATGATGTAGGCAAAGGTTTAACAGCACCTGAGCTCTGGCCCTCGCATCACGGCCATGAACACAGCGGCTTGCCGCTGATTGAAGCCATGTGCCAACGCCTGCGTATTCCAAATGATTGCCGAGATTTGGCGCTATTAGCCTGTGAGTATCATCAGCTGGTGCATAAAGCATTGGAACTGCGGGCCGTCACAGTGTTGAAGCTATTTGATGGCATTGACCTGTGGCGCAAGCCGGAAAGACTGGAACTATTGCTGACTTGCTGTATCGCCGATTTGCGTGGCCGTACCGGTTTTGAGCAGGCTGAATATCCACAAGCAGAATACCTGCGCAGATTAGCGACGGCGGCGCGGGCAGTCGATATTAAAGCGCTGGCCGCTGCCGGCCATAAAGGCGAAGCGATGAAGCAAGCCGTGGCCGCGGCGCGACTCAACGCTATTCAACAACAAATCTCTTCTTTCAGGAAAATTACAGATGAACCGGCGTAAATTTTTGCTGGCCGGCGCTGCGATAACTACCGCCGGAGTGGCTGGGATTTCTCTGGCCGGAAGCCGTTTTGTGGCGGACCTAAACGCGTTACAGACTGAACTAAAACAAATGTCCGGTAAATCGCTGCACAGCAGTGGCAGCTGGAATGTCAGTCAGATTTTT
>CBFGPY010000730.1:0-2006 GCA_965650755.1 uncultured Chromatiaceae bacterium
AGAATACGCCCCCTTTGCGTCAGAGTTATGTTACTGCGTCTTGTGATGCAGGCGCCTGAAACCGGTGTTTGTAGCCGGTCAGACCCTGGGGTTTTGCGATGTTTTTCTGTGATTGTGCGGCGATAGTTTGACCACAATCTGACAACTTGGCTGGCCCCGATAACGAGGAACTACCGATGAACAACTTGCTTAAACTGAGCGGCCTCGGCCTGGCTACCATCCTGGTAGGCTGTGCTGCGGTTTATCCCTTTATGCAGGCTGATCCACGCGCAGACGCGCAGCAGCTGGCTGAATGGCAAATGCCAAGCAAATTGTCAGCACTGGAATCCGAAGATCAACTTAAATTGCTGTCCCGCCTGACTTATCCAGATACCATGCCGGCTTTGAAGGCTGTGCCTGATTTCTCTGCAATTAAAGATACTGACAGCCGGAAAAAAGCCTTTTTTGATTATTTAACTCCGTTTATCGAACGGGAAAATGCCCGGATCATTAAACTGCGCAGCCAAATTGAAGAATTGGAAGGCAAACTGCAAAAACAGCAGCAGCTGACTGTTGAAGAATATGCCTTCATTTATAGCCTGTTTGATGAATTCAAAATCGACATGATGGATGCCGATCTGGACGGTGTGCGTGAGTTACTCGCCCGCGTTGATGTGATCCCGGCGAGTCTGGTGTTAACACAAGCGGCAAAAGAGTCTGGCTGGGGAAGTAGTCGTTTTGCCATCGAGGGGTACAACTTCTTTGGTCAGTGGTGCTTCAAGTCTGGTTGTGGTGTAGTCCCTTCCAAACGCGGACAAGGCAAATATCATGAAGTTGCCGTGTTTGACCACGTTGGTGATAGCGTCAATGCTTATTTTTACAATCTCAATACTTTTTACGTCTATGAAGAGCTACGCGCTATCCGGGCAAAAACGCGCCGTGAACATGGCCATGTAGTGGCAGAAAAGCTGGCTGCAGGGCTTGCCCGTTACTCAGAGCGCGGCCAGCAGTATGTCGAAGAGATCACGGCGATGATTATCGCGACCCGCAAAATGATTGGACAAAGTTAATGCACAGTTTGACGAACGGCCTGGTGAGACGTTTCGGCGCTTGCCTGTTCATTGTGGCGTTCATGACGCCGGTACAGGCTGACACCGTGTTTAATTACGACGGTTTTTACGCCCGGATGAAAAAAAGTGAAAAGGCGGAGTATAGCGATATTACGCTGGCGTTTTTGTTACAAAAAGCTGGTAGCACTGAGCGTTGTATCATTGATTCTGCCGCTATCACGACCGATATCAGTTCAGAGCCGCTGACTTTGGCGGCAAACGGTGAGCTGCTGCTGCCGTACAATGAGCTGCTGAACAGCCGAAAAGCGCTGATCCAGCTGAAACAGCAATCAGATGCAGTGCCATGTGATCTGAATTTTCGTCTGCGTAGCCGTTTACCGCTCGATAAAACGCTGACGCTTGCGCAGCTGCATAAAACTCAGCAGCAGTTTGATAGTTTACTCAAAGATCTGGCTGGCTTAGGCAAGTACTTCCTGCCGGACATGATCGGCGTTACAGCGCTCTTCAACCAGGAAGCCTTGATTGAACAGGTACCGCACGTCTTGCTGGACCGTGTGCAATGTGAAGGCAAACAATGCCATATCGACCTGACAGGGCTTGATGCCAATACTGTGACAGAGATTAGTTTTAAGCAGGCTCCTGAGTATCTGGTGCCATTGCTGCAACGCTAATTCACATTTGCCGTGCCTGAACTGGTTCTGCTGACCCATGCCACTGAATTCGACCGGCCGAGTAATACCGGCCGGTTAGTACTGCAAACCGCACAGGCAATTGCTGCCGGGCAGACCCAGGCCGACGGGGTTCAATGGCAGGTCAGGGCGCCGCTTTGGCAACGTACCCAGCCTGATCCGGTGTTATTGCAAAACCTCAAAGTCAGCGCAGCTTCGCAAACACAATCTTATGTGCTGCTTTATCCGGCGGCGGATGCGATTGTGGTTGATGTAGATAAAGCTGACG